>ONYN01000225.1 GCA_900322085.1 uncultured Eubacteriales bacterium
AATCCATGTGGAAAACTGCGGTTATTTTTCCGGCTAAGTGCGGTTCAAAATCCGTGCAGCTGCGGTTTTTGCGCCGGCATATACACGCCGTTCCCGGCAGTTTTTCTTTTGTTCTTGTTTACGCTATTTTATTTGACGCATACTATTGGGCGGTTACGGAGCCGGTTTGGTTGCATTTGCAAACGGGGCTGTCACACGAGGAAATGAAACATCCCGGTGAGACAGCCCCGTTTTTTGTTTTTACTGATTACGCAATATCTGTCAGCTTGAGATCCTTGACCTTGCGCAGTGCAATGGAGTAAATCCCTATGGCGTACAGAGCGGTAATGCCGGTCGAATATAACCATGAGGAAAGGTGGGGTGTGAGATAAAAGCCGGCGTTGCGCTGTTCGATGAACCGCAGTATCATATACCCGAACACAGCGCCAACCACAATGCCCAGCAGAATTCCGATAATAGTAGTAACGATAGCTTCACGTGCCACATATGATATAACTTCTTTGGTGGTGAAGCCATTGACACGCATCACGGTCAGTTCGCGCTTCTTCTGGTTGATATACATATCCACCAGGTTGAGAAGAATGAAGTACGCCATAACGCCTGCCGCGATGATCATAACGATGATTAACATTCGCAGAGCCTCGGCGGCTTCCATGGATGTTTGGTAAAAATGGGGATTGCTGGCAATGGCCGTAACGCCATGAATACTCATCAGCTCCTCGGATAATCGACTTATATCCTTGCAGTTTCTCAGAAGGAAGCAGTTGTCCTGCGGCTCTTTGCCAAAGACATATTGGTAAGCGTTCCTAGTCATGACATATCCCATGCCGGTAAAATTCTGATAGATTCCCTCGACTGTCACGTCGTAAGGCTGCATCGTATCATCGTAAAGTGTAATGGTATCACCGACATTCACGCCGTAATATTCGGCGATGCGGCGCATGATGCATATGCCCTGGTCTCCCGGCTCCACCTTTTTGTTCGTCCACGGGTTTGTCATTTTAAGGTTCTTTGCAATGTCCTCTTTGTCGCCGCATATCAGCTGACCGGCCGCGATTTCTCTGTCGGTGCTGAAGCTGACATAATTCCAATACATCTTTGTGTATGGCACCTTGTTTTTATCAAGCAGCTCCTGTATTTCCTTCACGGTGGTTTCCGAGACATTCGGGTCAAACGACACCCGATGATCATACTTAAGTATTTCACGATACTGCGTATCAATGGCTTTGCTGATGCCAAAGCGCAGGGTAAAACCGATGACCAACAGCGTACAGCAGCCTGCCACGCTGATAACGGTGACGCATACTCTGCGGAGATCCATGCGGATATTGCGCAGAATCAGTCTGGAATAAAGCGACATGCGGCTGTTTCTTTTCGGTACGGAGGTCACTTTTTGTTCCGGCATTTTGTCCTTCATCAGTTCAACGGCGGGATGTCTGACCAGGTCGGCGCACGCCCACCAGACGGAGAGGCATGCGAGCAGAAGTCCTACGGCAAACGTGGCAAGCGCAAGAAACACGTTAAAGCTTAACGGTATGCCTTGCGTTACATAAAACTGCTGGTGCGCCATCAGAATAAGTGTCTGCAAGACAAAATAGCTCAATATCGCACCCAAAAACATTCCGAAAAATGTGGCGGAAACGCCAAATATCAAATATTTGGCGGCGACTTCATGGTTGTACAAGCCCAGTGCCTTTACGGTACCAATCAGCCGTCTCTGTTCGTCGATGATACGGGCGACAGTGGAATAAATCACCAGCACGCCTACCAGTACAAACAAAAGCGCAAAGGTCATAGCCAGCTTGCGGATATTTTCAGCGGTTGTTCGGGCATGAACGTACCCGAAATCGCACTGCGCGTCGAGAACGACCCATCGACATTCCTTTATTCCGGCTAAGATATCCTTTAACTTCTGAAGCTCCTTTTGCCCCTTTTTATATTCCGACAGTTTCTCCGCATACTTTTTTTCGCTTTTTGCAAGTTCCTTTTTTGCGTTGTTCAGTATTTTGACGTTGCCGCGATACTTCTCCATGCCGTCATTATACTGTTTGAGCCCTTTGTTATATTCACTCTGTCCTTTTTTGTATTGACTCAGTCCGTCATTGTATTGCTTCAAACCGTTACTGTACTGTCTCACCGAATCAATAAATCCGTTATAACCGTAAGTCTTAATTACATCTTCCGGAATTACTTTCTTAATCTGGCTGATCGAATTGTCAAAGGAATTTTTGGCAAGATAATTCTTGATTTTCCGCATGTACTCATCGGTTCTGCCTTCATAATCGGTACCTGAAACCACTTGATCCATTTTCGCTTTGAGCTTATGCTCGGTGTTGTCGAGCTTCTTTTTGCTCGCTTTGAGTTTGGCATTTGCGGCTTTCAGCTGTTTGCGGCTGCTTTCAAGCTGTTTGGACGCGTTGTCAAGTTGTTTCTTTCCTTCGTCGAGTTCTTTTTCATTGTCGGCAATCAGCTTTGCGCTGTTGTCGAGCTGCTTCCGCCCGTCATCGAGCTGCTGCTTTGCTTCGTCGAGCTTTGCCTGCCCTTCATGGAGACTCTGGAGATACGTTCCTCTTACTTCCTCATTTCTTTGGGCAGCGCGTTTCTCTGCCAGATCCTTTAAACGGCTGTTCCCTTCGGAAGAAATCAGATCGTATTTCTCGCCGATGAAAGATATATTGTCGGGCTTGTCATATGTTACGACGGCCTTTGTGTAGCAACCGTTAAGCGCCTCCGTATCGAAAGCGTCGTTCGTTACGATAATATATCGGTTGCCGCCACTGAATGATTCCAATGCATAATGATCGGCGTGAACAAAGCTGCCCGTTATGCGAAAATCGGTGCGTTGCAGGAACGGAGCACAATTGCCGTCCACAGTGCCGATTTCAATGGTATCGCCGATATGTAGCCCCATTTGCTCCAGCGTTTCTTCTTCCACCGCACATTCGGAATTGTCGCCCGGCATACGGCCTTCGCGCAATTCCGACAAACTGATTCTTTCAGACTGCGAAATGACATAGACCGATGCATTATTTTCATCGCCTTGCAGGGTAGCAGATGTCTGATACAGCCCCTCGACATCGCTGACCCCGTCGACGTCCTTGATGGCAGCAATGTCATCCTCCGTCAGGAGCATGGTGGAAGTGATTTCAAAATCCCGAAAGTGGAGCCTTTTCATATAATCAGACGCATTGGCAATCAGCGCATCCGCCGCGTAATTGATTCCCAGAAATACGGTTACGGCCAACATACTGATAGCAACAATCGAAATATAGGAAACAAATTGCTTAGAAATGTTTCTGAGGGCGTCTTTGCGTTGTGTTTTCTTCATCATCATCATCGTACATCACCACTCGATCTCTGCCGCAGGCAGCGGATGAAGATTGCGCTTGATGCTGGTGATCTTGCCGGAACGCATTTTGATGACGCGATCGGCCATCTTGGCGATTTCGGCGTTATGGGTAATCATGACCACTGTCGTACCGTGTTCCCTGACGATTTTTTCCATGACCACCAGTACTTCCTGTCCGGTATGAAAATCCAGTGCCGCTGTCGGTTCGTCGGCGAGAATCAGGCGGGGATTCTTGACCAACGCCCTGGCGATAGAAATGCGCTGCTGCTGACCACCGGACATCTGCGCGGGAAAATTCATGCCCTTATCGCCGAGTCCCACCATATTGAGGGTTTCTTGCGGGTCGGCAGGATCCTTGGCAATCTCAGCGATGAACTGTATATTTTCCAGCGCCGTAAGGTTAGGCATGAGGTCGTAAGTCTGGAAGATAAAGCCGATATATTCCCGTCGGTATTTGGTCAGATCCTCGTCGGACGGATGGGAGAAGTCCCTGCCGTCAAAAATCAGTTTGCCTTCAGTGAGAAAATCCATGCCCCCGATGATGTTCATCATTGTGGACTTGCCGCAGCCTGATTCGCCAAGTATCACGACAAATTCATTTTCATAGATATCCAGGTTAATTCCATCAAGTACTCTTGCAACGCCGTCGCCGGAGGGGTATTCCTTGGTCACGTTTTGCAGGGAAATCAGAACCTTCCGTTCCTCGTCTGAAGACACGATCAGGCCTTTTTCGTTAATGGTGATGGCGACAAGCGCCGCCATGTGCTTGCAGAGTTCTAACTCTGCCTCATCGTAAAGGCTGCCATCGTTTTTGTTGATGACCTGTACACAGCCGACCGTCTTTTTAGTGTCGTTCAGCGGAACGCAGAGCATGGTCTTTGCCACAAAGCCGTTTCCGTCAAAGACCGAGCCTTTAAATCTTTCGTCCTCGGAGGTATCCTCAATGCGGACCGATTCTCCCGTCTTGGTCACAATACCTGCGATGCTCATGTCGTTGTCCACGGTCACGCCGGAGATATCTGACGGCCCTATGTGATAGATCGGTACAAGCCGTTCGGTTTTCTCGTCGAGGAACCATACGATACCTGCCTCACTGTTGAGTACCTTGACGATGATTTCCAGACTGCCGGTAAGGGCTTCTTCCAGGCTGTCCACTTCGAGGAGCTGCTCCGTAATCTGCCAGGTCGCCTGCGCAGGATTTTTATTTTGTGCCGAATGATTCATGTTGTCACTCCTATAATACAACATCCTAATAATATAACTTCTTTATGATATCATTTTCGGCATGAAAAAGCAAGCAAATCCGCGCAAACGACGGAAAATCAGCATGAACGACAAGAGAAACGATTGTATTGACGAAAAAAATATGTTATAATTGACTCATTCGCGGAGATAGAAATCGGCAAAAGTGTCGTAATGATAGGAGGAAACGCGACATGAAAATGACCATTGCCATTGTGGATGATCTTGAAAGCGACCGTGAAACAATGCGACGGGAAATACTTACCTTCTGTCGTGAAAGGAAGCAGCACGATGTAACCGTGAAAAGCTATGCGGGTGCGGACGAAATATTGGCGGATTTTGCGTGCGGGGTGTTTGACGTGGTCTTTTTGGATATCCGCATGGAGGGCGTCAACGGAATCGAACTGGCCGGACGTCTGCGCGCCGCAGACGCCGCGCTGTTGATCATATTTCTCACCACATCAAAGGAATACGCCTTCGAAGCCTTTCCCGTTCACCCATTTGACTATCTGATCAAGCCCTGTAGCTATGACCGTCTGTGTGGCGTAATGGAGGAAGTCCTGCGCACGCGCTCCGCACCCGAACCGGAAATCACCGTCAAAGTGCCTTACGGCGAGATACAGATTCCCCTCGCCGGAATCGTTTCAGTGCAGTCAGACGGTCATGCGGTGAATTTTCATACTGACGACGGTCAAAGTACCCGAGGTATTATGACCTTTGCCCAGATGGTGTCGCTGCTGGAAAACGCTGTCTACGCGGTGCAGTCGCTTTCGCCTGAGTCACGAAAAATCACGGTCATTTCCAAAATGCTTTCCGCGGCCATGCTGGGTATATCCGTTGAGAACCCGTATGACGGAACCATTGTGAAGAACAAGGAAGGATGGCCCATATCATCCCGGCCCGAGCATGGCGTTGGTCTGAACTCTGTGGCCGCGACGGTACACAGCTACAACGGAACGCTCGAAATTACGACCGACAATCATATTTTCTGCGTCAATATCATTTTGTACGCCTCGCTTGATTGACAACGCAACCGGACACTTTTTCAGAAATGTATTGTAATTTGTTCAGATGTGTGCTATAATACCAAGGCTGTCCGGGGAAACAGGTGAAATTCCTGTACGAGCCCGTCGCCGTGAGATGCGATTAAAAGTTTTATTTTCTTATCTGATGCCGCAATCAGAGACAAACCATTGGGATGATGTTTTATCTTGAGAAGGTGAAAATAAAAGCATTGAGTCGAAATATCCGGATGGCAACAATCCCTGCGCATAGCTGCGACCGCCGGCTTAGGGATAATGCAAAATGTTTAAGGAGTTGTACAACTATGAAGAAGACAGATTTTTCAAAATCGTTGTCGTTCATCGCTTGTATCGTGCTGACTGCGGCTATAGCACTGTTTACAACCGGATGCAATGACAGCAAAAATGACAGCACTACAGATACGCAGGACACGGCAAGCACTGTCGCTGTATCGCAGACCGATACACAAAGCGATGCGCAGGCTGATGCCAAGGTACTGGGCGAGGGGCAGAAAGCTTTTTCCTTTAAGGTAACTGACGCCGACGGCAAAGAAACCGTCTATGAAATTCATACCGATCAAACGACAGTGGGTGCAGCATTGCTGGAGCTGGGTCTTATTGCCGGTGATGACAGCGCTTACGGTTTGTATGTGAAAACCGTGAACGGTGTTACGGTGGATTATGACACCGACAAGCAATACTGGGCATTTTATATCAACGGTGAATATGCCATGACGGGTGTTGATTCCACCGAAATCACGGAAGGTGCAGAGTATTCGTTTAAAGTGGAGAAATAATGAAGCTCAGCGTAAAAGAGATCGCCGTGTTTGGTATGCTGGGGGCTTTGATGTATGCTTCCAAGATCGCCTTGGAATTCCTGCCGAATGTCCATTTGCTGGGTGTGTTTACCATTTCAATGACGGTCGTTTACCGAAGGAAGGCGCTCTATCCGATTTATCTCTTCGTTTTTCTGTTGGGATTATTCTCCGGTTTTGCAGTGTGGTGGATTCCTCACCTGTATCTCTGGACGGTTCTTTGGGGAGCCGCCATGCTGCTGCCCAAAAATATTCCGGATCAATGGAAACCGATGGTGTATATGTGCCTTTGTGCCGCGCACGGATTCCTTTACGGGACATTATATGCGCCCTCTCAGGCATTGTTCTTCGGTCTGAATTTTGAGGGGACGATAGCATGGATTATCGCGGGATTGCCGTGGGACATGGTTCATGGGATCAGTAATTTCTTCTGCGGTATTTTAATCTGTCCGCTGATCGCGGTGCTTAAGCGCTCCGAAAAACAAGAACAATAAGCAACTGTTCAAAAATATACAAGGCTGTTTTTCTTCCTTTGTGATGGAATAAAAACAGCCTTGTTATTTTTTACCATAATTAATCAACATACTTGACATATTCTGCCTTATATATTATAATAGGCTTGGTTGAAGGTAGAAGCGGATTCGACCGGCTATATGATACAGAAAGAAGTGTAATAAAATGAAGAAGGTAAGACAAAGAATCGCGTTTATGTTGGCAATGCTGATGGCATTTGCGATGGTCGGATGTTCCGGAAAGAAGGACGACAAAGAAGCCAAGAAGATCATAGCGGATGACAAAAGCGTAATGGACATGACTTTTACCCCGCCCGAAACCTATGAGAGCGTACTCAGAACCATCGAGAAAACCACGGCCGGCGATATTATACAAAAGGAACTGGATTACACGCTGGCGGACGAAAGCGAATATGACTACGCGTATTTGTATATGGAAGACGTCGATTTGTCTAACGCGCTGGATACGGAAAAACTGGAGAAAATGGAGATTGACGGAAGGACATTTTATATCCAGGAAGAGAATGACAAAAGTTACCAGGCATATGCGCAGAAAGACGCACATATTTACGGCTTTCAATATACAGCGTCCGCGGAAGGCAAACGGGAGATATTTAACGAAGCGATGGAAGCCATCCATTTTTCCGACAAAATGGAGTCGGTAACAGACGATATTACGTTTGAGGGACTTTCCTATACCATTGACGAGGAATTGCCGCTTTACAGCACGACTACCACTTTGGTGGAAAAACAGGACGGCACTGTGCTGAAAAAATCACTGCAATGGAATTTCGGCGAAGACGCCGAAAATCTTACGTTCCGCTTTGTGATCCGCTTGTTTAAAAACACTACGGTGGACAAGGAAATCAACGAAAAATACGAGTACGAAGAGAAAACCGTAGGCGATATTACCTATAAGGTGCTTAAGCCGAGCGAGGGTAAAGCGGCGTATGAGTACTTTACACAGCACGGCGACGATGTGTATGAGATCAGAAACAGCGGAATCAGCAACGGCTGGTTTGGCGTAACCCGTTCCGAGGAATCCGAAGCCGCGTTTGAGAAACTGCTCAACTCCATTCATTTTGAATAACAACGCCACATGATAATAGTATGATAATCAACTGCACGAAGTCCTTGTGTGATAAAAAGGTCTTTCGTGCAGTTTTTTTGCTCTGATGTGATGCCTGACGGCTTTTCGGGAGAATGTCCCGTTATGCCGCTTATTCGTTGGAAAAGAAGCCAAATAATCAATAAAAATGATTGAAATATGTTGAATTAATGTGTATAATAATTTATAGACGTGTTTACATAATTGAAATATCTTCTGGAAGAAAAGGGGGTACAGGTCTTGGCTGTGCAATTCAGTGACCGGCTCAAACAGGGGAAGGATAAAGTGGCAGATTTGCATTTAAAATCATGGAATCACACAAAGCTTTTGATGGCGGGAATTGTCGTGTTGTTGGCGGCTTCCGCCGCTGTTGCGGTTCTGATTTTTCTGACGCCTTTGCCAAAAAAGCACGACCCGTCGCAGGACAGGCAATATTCTGAGAAGGGCATTGACGAGGGTTCACAGTTCAGATATTCTCCCGACACATTGGGGGAATACAGTGTGGCAGCCTCGCATCTTTCGGAAGACGGCTCATATGTGGAACATCTTCTCTGCGGTGAGGTGAGTATCCGCATGTGGAGAAGTCCGGAGCAAAGCGGCATGACATGCAAAGATCTCGCCTTGCAGAAATACCCTGAACTGAGCGAATACAGATCAGTCAAGCTCGATCAGGAGATAGACGGTGTGTTTGACGGCCGCGGAAGCTTCAATGCGCGGGGTGACAACGGCGTAATGCAATCCCATACGGTGCTTTGGGCGAACAGAGGCGGCTGGGATTACTTCGTGGATTTCTCAGTGCCGGAAAGCGACGGAATCGCACACGATATTTTCATTGAAACAGTTATCAGAGGCATTTATTTTATTTAGAAACAGGCTCTTAGCGTCCGTCAAGGCGTTGATTGGATATTATATATGTATGCAAAGAAAGGTGAATGGATATGAAGAAACGGTTTCGCTATGTACGATGGATCAGTGCCGTCGGAATGACGGTTTTGTGTCTTGTCGGCATATTTGGACTGCTGAAGGCGGCGGATATGATGTCGGTCAGCGCAGAGCAAGACGATCTGGCTTCCGGTACTGATGTCCCACAGGAAGAAATATCGGTTGTTTCTCCCGCCGACGGAGCTGTAAGGGAAACCAGGCAAAAGACCGTCACACGCAGCGAAGCGGTTTCTCCGTGCGCCAATCTGACGCCCCCCGAGAGTATCCCCGTGACTTTCACACACAATGTCACGGTGAACGGTGTGACCTATAAAACGGCGCAGCCTTCCGGCGTTTCCCCGGAAGCAAGCTCTTATATTTACAATCTGGAAAATTACGATCCCGACGCAGTATGCCCATGGACCAATCAATACACCTTCAGCGTCAGGGAAGACACCTTCAGCGGCTTTATGAAGTACGGCATGGCGGTGGGCATCATGGTGCCAAAAGCCATGGCGGAAGGCACTGATTTCTATGGCACGTTTACCGCCGCTCTCAGCGACGGCAGAACGATCGGCTGGAACTGCTGCAAGGCTCAGTACAGTAGCGATACGAGCTGGAATCACTACTATGACTTCGATTGGGACGATCTCGACAGTCAGCTCAACGGCGCCGAAGTAACGGCTCTTAACGTGAACATACCGTACACTGTTAACCTTCCCCGGGCATTGAACGTGACGGGTGATTCCTCCGATTCATCGCTCGTGCTGGAGCCTGCCGAATCCGACTCCGCGTGGAACCTGCTCTACGATTCCGGCGCGGCGGGGGAAATAGGCGCGGCCAATGCCGATGACGGCTGGAATGTATATCGCCATGCCGATCTTGCCAAGACGTCATTGCCTCTTTCAGGAGGTTCTCTTACGGCCTATGCCGCAGCCGGAGGCAGGATCCGCATTAAGGAAACCAATGAGCTGCGCAGAATAACCGACGTCAGAGTTACCACTTTAACCGGAGATGCCGTTGACTGCGTCGAACGAGAAAGTGATGACAGCTACATCATTCAGGTGCCGTATGGTGATGTTAACGTCAGCGTGACCACGGAAGAGCTTCCCGTGCGTCACCTCACAGTCACCGCAACCTCATCCGATTACAGCATGACCGGCGTTACCGTGATGGACAGTCTGGAGTACGGCAAGGCTTACACTTCCAGCGCCAAAAATCTGCGCTACAGGGAACAAAGCTGCACCACTGCCTACGCAAGCGGCAAAGGCGGCGCCGTTCGTTCGGGCGAGACCGCCGAATTTGAGAATTACTATAGAAATTACCGCTTCGACTGGTGGGTATCTCTCGTGGCATATACCGATAATAACCCGCCCGGAACCGGCAATGCCGAGATGGCTGACGGAGCCAATGCCTGCATGGTTATCGATCACATTCATTTCTTTGATGACAGCGGCAATGACATTACCGGCAGCGTGACATATCGCATCGGCGGGAAGAACAATATGCCCTATGTGCAGTTCCGTCCGCAGGACCGCGATATGCATGTCTCATTTGACGTGAGTCTTTCGCCGGATTATCACAAGGTATATATGCATCTGACCCGACCGAGCAGGGACGACACAATTTACTCCCAGGAATTCGCCGGAAAGACTTCCGCTACAAAAATCATCATTCCGGGCAGCGCTGCGAAAAATACGGTCATGAAAAACAGCATTACAAACAGCGCCAACTCAAATGATGTTCAGCCTTATCTGTTTGCCACCACCGCCAGCACCGAGTACACAACACTGCTGGGGTATTGTAAGGAAAATGAATTATACACTTATTCCACAGTGAGGTTTGCCGTTTATCACAACGACGAGAACGGTTCATTTACAACCAACCGGATTACCGGCAATAACAGCCAGGCGATTCTCAACGGCAGCCGCGGTTTGTCAAGTGACGAAAATGCTCCGTACAACGGGCAGGCGTATCAGTCCTCCGTTCCGTTCTCCAAAATGAGCGGAACCTCGGCACCTATGACAGGCAAAATCACCCTGAAGCTCAAAGAAAGCCACGTGGAACAGTACCGTGTACTCAGGCATACCGATCTTTCCTTTGATGTGACTCCTGACACCAATGACAGAATTTCATTCGTCAAAGTCTACAACTCAAAGGATCCGTCCGTCACCTACCCTTATACCGTGACGTCCGAAAGCGGTACAACCCGGCATTACACGGTTGAAAAACGAACCGACATGACCGGTGAAATCGCGATAGAGGTTTATTTCAGGGACGAAACATCGCTCGGTGAACTGAAAATATACAATAAGGATATTTACGGCAATCCCATTACACTCACCGGAACCGGCGCAA
>ONYN01000154.1 GCA_900322085.1 uncultured Eubacteriales bacterium
GGTAAATGGCAGCAACGTCGGTAAACGCGTAGGATACGTGAGCCACGGCGTTGTTGCCGTCCATGGTTTTCATTTTTCTGGCCATGTGATATTTTCCTCCTTAAGGAATTTTAAAAAAAGATTTGAAATGCGATGCGATGCGGCTCAGTTCGTAAGAGGGAGAACGAATTCGCCGTCTGCGGTAATATATCAGCGCACACACCGCAGAAATCCATATTGAGACGTCTTGCGGACATCGCAATTCATCACCGTATATTTTAACACTTTTTTATCTGTATGTAAAGCAGAAATATCCTAATTTTTCAAAAATTAATGCCTTATTCAAATTTCTTTGATGCAAGCTTTGCCCTTGCAAAAAGCAAAAGAGTATGATATAATGATTTTGTTATAATGATTGAATCTTTTTAGGAGATGAACGCTTGAAATTCAACCCCACACGCAAAGCCTCCCTGTTTTTCACCCTGACGCTCGCATGGATGGCTGTCATATTCCTTTTTTCGGCACAGAACGGCGACGATTCGTCCAATACCAGCGGCAAACTGCTGATGATGCTATGCGGACTGATCCATTACAATCCGCCTGCCGATGTCTTTGAGGTGCTGGCCTTCCTCATACGCAAGGCGGCTCATATGACCGAATTCGGACTGCTGGCCCTGCTGTGGCTGGGGACGCTGATCAACGGCTTCGGACGGCGGCGTTGGAATTTTCCGCTTGCCTTTGCGGCGACGTCATTATACGCGGCCACCGACGAGCTTCACCAGCTCTTTGTCAGCGACCGCGCCGGTCAGGTCACCGACTGGCTGATCGACAGCTCGGGCGCACTGCTTTATTTGCTGCTTGCGTGGATCATTTTGTGGATTGTCTCAAAAAAACAGGCCGCGAAGAATCCTGACAAATCGTAATATTTGTGAGAAAGATTACATTTTGGAATAAATGCTTCGGCGTTTAATCAATAACCGTTTATTTCATACGCTACTATTATAATGAAAAGGATGATTGAAAAATGGCAATTCTGGTAACAGGCGGCGCCGGTTTCATCGGCTCCCACACATGCGTTGTGCTTCAGGAGGCGGGCTACGACATTGTGGTAGCCGACAATTTCTCCAATTCCAAGCCCGAAGCCCTCGCCCGCATCAAGAAGATTACCGGCAAGGATTTCAGGTTCTACGAGGCGGACATTCTCGACGCTGACGCAATGAACAAAATCTTTGACGAAAACGAAATCGAGGCGGTGATCCACTTCGCTGGGCTCAAGGCGGTGGGCGAATCGGTGGCAAAGCCGATCGAATATTACCACAACAACATCACCGGCAGCCTTGTGCTGTTTGACGCGATGAGAAATCACGGCTGCAAGACCATCGTTTTCTCGTCCTCGGCAACGGTTTACGGCATGAACAATATTCCTCCCTTTGTCGAGACCATGCCGCTTTCCACCACCAACCCCTACGGCTCCACCAAGCTCTTCATCGAGGACATCCTGCGCGACATCTGCGTTTCCGACCCCGAATGGAGCGCCATGCTGCTCAGATACTTCAATCCCATCGGCGCACATCCCTCCGGACTCATCGGTGAAAGCCCCAACGATATCCCCAACAACCTCTTCCCCTACATCGCAAGCGTCGCGGTCGGCAGGCTGGAGAAGCTGGGCGTATTCGGCGACGATTATCCCACGGTGGACGGCACAGGCGTGCGCGACTACATTCACGTAATGGACCTCGCGGACGGTCACGTCCGCGCACTGAAATATGCCCTGGAACACAAAGGCGCCGAAGCAGTCAATCTCGGCACCGGCAGGGGAACAAGCGTATTGCAGGCGGTCGCGGCCTTTGAAGCGGGCAGCGGTATGCCTGTTCCCTACGTCATCAAGCCCCGCAGACCGGGCGACATCGCCGAATGTTACGCCGACTGCACCAAGGCAAAGCAGCTTCTCGGCTGGGAGGCAAAGCACAACATGGAGGACATGTGCCGTGACGGCTGGAATTTCATCAGAAACAATCCCAACGGACTGTAAGGCGCGCAGCTTGGCTGCGCTAACTTAAGGCTGAAAACTTAAGACTGAAAAATGAATAAATGAAGGGCTTCGCCCTTGATAAAAAAACGGTTGCCTGTGGTTCTGTACTCCTGACACAGGCAGCCGTTTTTTTTGCGGCTGATGTACGTTACATATAGCGAATTATTTGCTTTTGTCACGATGATCGCGACCGTTATCGGCGTTGTCATTTCAGCATATAACAAAAAGAAATAACCGCCTAGGTTCCAATTAGCGCGGTTATTTCTTTACCCGTCTTTCGGAGCGTCGTCTGTTGTCAGCGCTCTGTTTGTGTTTGTGATTTGGCTCATCACACGTGTTTATTATACACCGTCATTCCGGTTTTGTCAACCGGTTTGCCGCATCCATTACAACTTTGCATTTTTTCATTACCGTGGGTGATAAAAATTCTGTTTCCTAAACAACGACATTCTTCCCGATATGAACAAAAAATTCATAGCCGATTTATGCTTTATTAACAAATCAACTGTCGAACTATGTTTATGTTATAAAAAATTTAAGAAAATGCTTGCATTTCTGTAAAACATGTGTTATCATGTACTCGTAGTTTTGAGAAGAGTAAAAAACAAGAAAATTGCTCCTGTTCAAAACCCAAGGATTATTTTGAAATGGATCTGTCAAGAATTAAGAGGGATTGGCAAATCCGAAAAAAATTTTTTTGGAGGTAATTACCATGAAAAGAAGATTAGCTCTCGTACTTGCATCTGCAATGCTGCTCACATCGGCAGTTGCCGGACTCGCTTCCTGCAAGAGCGGTGGCAACAGCTCCAACGCTGACGCCAGCAAAGGTCATGTCTATTATCTGTCATTCAAGCCCGAAGCAGATGAAGCATGGCAGGGACTCGCACAGGCTTACACCGATGAAACCGGCGTACAGGTTGACGTTTTGACCGCAGCTAGCGGCACTTATGAGACTCAGCTTTCTTCCGAAATCTCGAAAGCAGACGCTCCCACCATCTTCCAGGTCAACGGTCCTAACGGTTATGCAAGATGGAAGGATTACTGCTATGATCTCACCGACACCGACTTTGCAAAAGAGCTCAACAGCCAGGACTTCGCTCTGAAAAATGACGAAGGCAAGACCATCGGTATCGGTTATGTTCTTGAGACATACGGCATTATCGTTAACAAGAAGCTCCTTGAGCAGTCCGGTCACAAGATCGAAGAAATCACCAACTTTGAGACTCTGAAGGCAGTCGCAGACGACATTCATGCCCGTGCTAAGGAACTCGGCTTTGACGCTTTCTCAACGGCAGGTATGAGCGATGATACTGACTGGAGATTCAAGACTCACCTTGCTAACCTCCCCATCTACCTTGAGTACAAGTCCAAGGGCATCAGCACTTCGACTACTCTCGAAGGCACCGCTCTTGACAACTTCAGAAATATCTGGGATCTCTATATCACAGACGCTGCTACCGATCCCGCTATTCTCTCTTCTAAGACAATGGCAGAATGCACCGCAGAGTTTACCGAGGGTAAGGCTGTTTTCTATCAGAACGGCACATGGGCATACGGCGATCTGCAGAAAGCCGGCTTTGCGGATGAAGATCTCGCTTATATCCCGATCTACACAGGTGCAGAAGGCGAAGAGAACCAGGGTCTTTGCACAGGTACTGAAAACTATCTCTGCATAAACAGCCAGGCTGACGAGAAAGACATTCAGGCTTCTCTCGACTTCCTTGAGTGGGTATTTACCTCAGATAAGGGTACTGATGTTGTAGCTAATGAAATGGGCTTCCTTTCTCCCTTCAAGAGCAGCAAGACTCCTGACAACTATCTCGTAAAGCTCGCAAACGACGCTCTCGCAAGCGGCAAGACCCCTGTTTCCTGGAACTTCTCTACCATTCCTTCTGAGGATTGGAAGAAGGCTCTTGGCGGTGCTATGGCAGCTTACGCTAAGAACCCGAGCGACGCAACATGGGATGCAGTCAAAACTGCTTTCGTTGACGGTTGGGCAAGCGAATATGCTAAAATCGGCTAATCCGATTTGACTGAGATTATCTCAATTGATTTCTCGCATATTCTAAATATGATGATTTAGGCCTTATGGAAGGGTGAACGGCATTGGCTTGCCCGTTCACCCTTCTTTGTTTAAGCATGTGTAATGTCTTCGTATAAGAAAGGGGCTTTTTATGGAAAAAATAATGAAAAAAAATCCCGGCTATTTTTGCCTGTTTTTGCTACCTACCCTGCTTGCCTTTATGATCGGTTTTGTTGTTCCGTTCGGAATGGGCATATATATGTCGTTCTGTAAGTTCAACACCTTGAATGACATGGAGCTGATAGGTTTTGAAAACTACGCAAAGATATTCATGGCGGACGAAGGAGAAATAGTCCTCAATTCCTTCTGGTTTACCGCGCTTTTTGCGGTCATTTCCACCGTGGCCATCAATGTGATCGCCTTCATGGTGGCTGTGCTGCTCACCAAGAATTTCGGCGGCACCAATATTTTCCGCACCATCTTCTTCATGCCGAACCTGCTGGGCGGCGTTCTGCTGGGTACTATCTGGAAGATCCTGCTCAACGGCATCCTGGTTTCCTTCAGGGAAACGCTCACCACCAATGGTGTAAACGGCTTTGTCGGACTGCTGATCCTCATGATCTGGCAACAGGTCGGTTACATGATGATTATTTATGTGGCCGGATTACAGGGCATTTCCGATGATCTCAAGGAAGCCGCCAAGATCGACGGCGCCAACAGCAAGCAGATTCTTTTCAAAATCACCATTCCGCTTGTCATGCCCTCCATCAGCATGTGTACATTTCTCACGTTAACCAACGGCTTCAAACTGTTCGACCAGAACCTGACTTTGACAGGCGGCGGCATCAACCACAATTCCGAAATGCTGGCTCTCAATATCTACAACACCTTCTACAGCCGCGTAGGCTGGAAGGGCGTAGGTCAGGCAAAGGCGGTACTCTTCTTCCTGCTGGTCGGAGCGATAGCAATCGCCCAGCTCAAACTCACCCAAAGCAAGGAGGCGGACTGATATGGCAGATAATCTCAACTCAAAGATAAAAACAGATGATGAGATAAAGATCAAGCGCAAGAAAATCGACATTATCTTTACGGTCATTTTCACCATTATCAGTATCTTCTGGGTTTATCCGCTGATCATGGTACTGATCAACTCTTTCAAGGAAAAGCTCTCCATCGGAAGCTCTCCTTTCAATCTTCCCGATGAAACCACCTATGTCGGTCTTGACAACTACGATCAGGCTGTCAACACCAAGATGGACTTCATGTCTGCGCTTGTCAACAGCTTGATTATCACTATCCTGTCGGTGGGTCTGATACTGCTCTGCACTTCCATGTGCGCCTACTTTGTCATCAGAGTCAACACATGGTACACAAAGGCTTTCTTTTATCTCTGCCTTTTCTCCATGATCGTCCCTTTCCAGATGATCATGTTTCCGCTCTCCAAAGTCACCGATACACTGGGACTTAACTCTCCTTTCCTCATTCCGATTGTTTATCTGGGATTCGGCGCGGGTACGGCACTCTTCATGTTCACCAACTTCCTGAAGTCGATGCCGCTCGAAATTGAAGAAGCCGCCATGATCGACGGCTGTGGTCCTATCAGGACATTCTTCAGCGTGGTGCTTCCCATCATGAAGCCCACTATCATCTCGGTCGGCATTCTGGAAACCATGTGGATCTGGAATGACTACCTCCTGCCTTCCCTCGTACTCAACCTCAGATACTACAAGACCGTTCCGATCGTCATTCAGTATTTCCAGGGCGGCTACGGTCAGAAGGAATGGGGCGCGATCATGGCAAGCATGGTCATCACCATTACGCCTATCGTCATCCTCTACCTCTTCCTCCAGAAGCACATCGTCAAGGGTGTTCTCTCCGGCGCTGTCAAGGGTTAATTTTTCCACAAAATCATCCCTTTCCGCACGGATGATACAAATAATAAAAAAAGACCGCAAGCACATGCAACTGTGTCTGCGGTCCTTTTTTTATTATTTTATTAAAGAAAATCTAAAGAATTCCGTACGGTGCTTGCAATATTTTCCGCAGAATGATATAGTAAAAGAGACGTTTTACCTTCTACCTCCTACCTTCTACCTTTTTAAAGGAGCGATACCTGAATGATACACGCGGAAAATCTCGAAAAATACTTCAAAAAGACCGTCAAGCAGCCCGGAATTGCGGGGAGTGTGAAGTCGATCTTCCGTCCGAAGACCGAGCTGGTCAAGGCGGTGGACGGCATCTCCTTCCATGTGGACAAGGGCGAAATTCTCGGATTTATCGGCCCCAACGGCGCCGGCAAATCCACCGTCATCAAAATGCTCACCGGCATTCTCTCCCCCACCGGCGGAAGCTGCATTATCAACGGACAGAATCCTCAGAAAAACCGCAAGCGCTACGTCAAGGAAATCGGCGTGGTATTCGGACAGAGGACGCAGCTCTGGTGGGATCTGCCCCTGACCGAAACATACACCGTACTCAAGGAAATCTACGAAATCGACGACGAGCGGTACAAAAAGCAAATGCAATTTCTTGACGACGTGCTGGAACTTGCCCCCTTCATCAAATCGCCCGTGCGCACACTGTCCCTCGGCCAACGCATGAGAGCCGACATTGCCGCGTCGCTGCTGCACAATCCGAGGGTTCTCTTTCTCGACGAACCCACCATCGGACTTGACGTGGTGGTCAAGGACAATATTCGCAAGGCCATCACCTGCATCAATCAGGAAGAGGACACCACCGTCATTCTCACGACACACGACCTGGACGACATCTCCACCCTCTGCAAGCGGATCGTGATGATCGACCACGGCAAGAAGGTCTACGACGGCAGCCTGTACAGTCTCAAGCAGAAATACGGACAAATGCGCGAGCTGGTCTTTGAAGCGGCAGACAAATCGGCGCTCGACACACTGCATTACGAAGCAGCCTTTGCCGACAGAGGACTGGAAGAGGGCGATCTTTCGGTCAAGACCGAAGGCACGATGTTCACCGTTGACTTCAACACCGACAAAATACCGGTGGAGCATATTCTGAATTACACCCTTGGTCAAACCCACATCAAGGACATGAATCTCAAAGACGCGGACATCGAAGAGATCATCCGCCGCCTTTACAAAGGAGACACAGAAGAAAGGGGCAGAGCGCATGAGTAACATACTCACTGAAACCGACCGACTTATCATAAAAAAATTCGACAAAGGCATGGCGCAGGCCGTTCACGAGCTGTCGCTCGACGACGCCAACCGCCGCTTCCAGCCCGACGAGGTCTTTGAAACGGCGGAGGACGCACTGGACACCATTGAATATCTCTCGGCCCATTACGGCAACTGGGA
>ONYN01000138.1 GCA_900322085.1 uncultured Eubacteriales bacterium
AAGCCGAAAAGAAGATAACAGATGTGGCTGTTGCTAAACTCTCTTGCAATATTAAAGACGAAATATGTCGCTTTGCTGATATGGACAATGCTGCTTTTGAAGAAAAAAAGACTCTTATTTGTCAGGCAGTATAAAACACCCGATCTTTTACTTGACGGTTTGTCGTTTCTGTAAAAGATCGGGTTATTTTTGTACCTCTTCTAATTATTTATTCTCTATCATTGTCCTTATGCCGCATTATCACTGCCTGTTGTTATCACTGTATTCCCGCCTGAATGTCAAATCCTTCTTTCTGCCGGTGGAATAGGTATTAGATAACGGATTATAAACCGTTTCGTGTGAGGCGTTACGTGATCCATAGGCTGGGGAATCGTAGCTTCTTCTTGGAGGCGCTTCCACCAGCTTTTTGGGTTCCTGAACCGTGTTCTGAGTGTCTTTAGCGGCCTTTTGAGGCTCCTGAGTTGACTTTTGGGATTCCTGAGCAGGCTTCTTTTCGGATTCATTCTTTTTCTGCTGCGAATCAAACTTCTTGTGAATGTTGTCGATATCCTCCGTAGTACCTCCGCCCATGTCATCAGGTGCGCGGAATTCGCCTTTGTCCACCAGTCGGAGGAATGCGTCAACCACATCGGCGGTAAGCTGCGTGCCACGCACTTCTTTTATAATGGAGACTGCCTTCTCAAAGTTCATGCGTTTGCGATAGGGTCTTGTGGAGTACATTGCATCGAAGGTATCGGCAATTGCGATAATCTGCGCCACACGTGGGATTTCGTCACCCTTAAGCCCCTTGGGATATCCCTTGCCGTCGGGACGCTCATGATGTGATCCCGCACCAATGGCAAGCTCCGGCATAATGCTGATTCCCTTGAGCGTTTCATATCCAAGCTGGGCATGGGACTTGATAATGGCAAATTCCTCGTCGGTCAGTTTGCCGGGCTTGTTCAGCACCTCCGCAGGAATACCTACCTTGCCGATGTCGTGCAGCAGAGCTATATCGTAATACTGCTCGATTGTTTCCTCGTCATAACCTAATTCTCTCGCCAGCATCACTGTGTATTGCGCCACGCGTGAAGAATGTCCGTTGGTGTAAGCATCTTTCATATCTATGACCTTCGCAAATGCCTCAACGATCTCACGAATGAGCTGCTTTTGCTGCCTTTCTTTTTTCAAAAAGGCCTGCGTTTTGTGGTGGATGTAAAGCAAGACGATGCCCAGGATGAACAATCCAACTCCGGCTACACAAATTAATCTGAACCACATAAGCTCGTGCAGAGCCTTTGTCTTAACGATCTTTACGGAATATTCCTTATTGTCATTCCCCTGTTCATCCATTATCTTCATGACAAAACGATATTCTCCGCCGTCAAGGTTCGTATAACCGATCGGCACCAATTCACTGCGCTTTACAGTAGTCGTATGTGTTTCAAATCCGTCAAGATAATAGGTTACACTCGGATTCATCAGAGAATAATTGAAAACATAACTATAAATAGTCAACTTTCTGGCATTGGATGGAACAGTAATGGTTCCGTTTGAATCCGGGTATATTTTTGTACCGTCAACATCCACAAAAGGCACTGCCATTTTGACATTGCTGACGCTCTCAAACGTGTTCTCAATATTGACCTTGGAGACTCCTGTTGTACCTGAAATATACAGATCGCCTTTGTCGTTGATATCGCTGTATGAATTGGCTGTGGCAATGCAGGAAAGACCGTTGTCTCTGCCGTAGTAGAGGGGATTGATTTCTTCATTGGCAATCAACTCATCGGCGGAAATCACATAGATGCCGTTACTGCTGAGAATCCACATATCCCCTTTGCTGTTTTGATAAAGATCAAAGTTATTTGAATACGGAAAATTCTTGACGGTAGTTACCTGCCCCATCTCATTCATGTAGGCAATGGAATTGCTGGTGATGACCCAGACAACATCTCTGGTAGTGTCCTCCTTCAGACGCATGACAACCTCAGATGAAAGACCCGCGTCGATACCGACACGTGTTGCCTTTCCGTCCTTAAGGAAATATATGCCGTCGCCGTCTGTACCGATAATCATATTCTTGTTTTTGGTTTCAATCGCTGTAAGGATCTCGGTATTATTGACGCCGGAGGATTCATCGTAAATTTTTGTGACAACATCATTCTCAATCAAAGCCAGACCGCCCGAACAGGCTACCATAAAGCTTCCGTCCTGACGCTCAAAGACCGTTCTCACACGGTCGGACGGCAGTCCGTCTGCCACACCAAATCGTGTCACAATCCCTCTGTCATATCGGAGCAGCGCGTTTTCGCCGTAAGTCGAGAACCAGACACGGTTTTGGCTGTCGCGGACAATGGAACGAATACGGCAGCCGGCCAGCATTTCAATCAGATCAGTTGCTTCAAGTTCTTCACCCGAAGCGGTGGACGCCTGCTCAATCGGTAAACTGTCCACAACGCCTTTATCATTGATTACCGTCAATCCGTCGTTCTTAGCACCAATCAAAATCATATCTTCATAAACACACGTGGCATTTACGACCTCGGTTGGAAGGTTATATTTCCTTGAAACATCTGTAAACTGATTGGGAACAATCTTCATGACACCCTGTTTAGAGGAAGCAACCCAGAGATTTCCCTGATAATCCGCCATAACACCTTCCGCCGAACTGTCCACCGGAATATTTTCCAGCTTCTTTGCGGTTCCGTTTTGGATGACACATATGCCGTTATCGGCACTTATCCAGACCTGATCTCCCACCTGATCAATAGAATTGACGTAGTCAAGCGGATCGATGTTAAATACTTTAACGCCTTTCAGGCCATTTTCAAGCTTGCCGTAATAAACATCCGACTTTTCCGTGCCGATGTAAACATACCCCGGCTTCTTAACATCCGGAAGAATGGTGCGGATGTTCATAATCCCCATTTCATTTGAATTGAAAAATCCTGTCAGCTTACCGTCCCGCATAGTAATAACCGATCCGGCGTTTGTAACGCCGTAAATCACATCATCACTGCCCAATCTGAGCTGACGGATATACTCATAGTTTAGCTGAATGTCGTTCACTAAGGACAAATTCATATCGGTATCAATGATAGCCATGTCCTGTGTGGAGGCTACGTAAATACTGCCGTCGGGGGCCTCCAAAATGGCTCGTATGGAAGAGGAACGCAGACCGTCAGCCTTGGTGTAAAACCTGAACGCGCCTTTTTCCATAACGGCTACGCCGCTGTCATTTGTGCCAACCCACAGGCGGTCCTTGCTGTCCACAAAAAGACTGACTACACTTGCCACACCTGTGGTTGAATCAATTCGTTCAAATGTATTGCCGTCGTACCGGATCAGGCCGCTGTAGCTTCCTATCCAAAGGAACCCGTCGGATGTCTGAGCGAGAGCATTGGACTCTGATGTAGGAAGTCCGTTGGTATTGTCATACAGGACAGCGGAATAACCGTCCCCCTGACCGGTAGGATCAACGGCAAGTTCCTGTTCGGTCCCGTCAGCCCAAACCGTTTTTGCTGGCATATGTAAAGATAATAAAGATAATATCGTTACAAGTGCCAGACAAAAACAAATGAATGTTTTGATTTTCTTGCTGTGCATAAAATCAATCTCCTTTTTATTGATCATTACATGATATAGGTAATTCGTCAATTACGATAATGGCATGACAAGTATTTCTGCACTCTTTTATTATAACATACAATATCCAATAAATGTCCATAGCAATATCACTTTTTTTAAAAAAATATCGACAGATATTATTGCGTTCATTTGTTAATTATAACCAAACGAATTGAGATTGCCTGACAATTTGACTCAACCGGAACTTTTCAATATGTTTTTGCGTGAATTAAAGATGAATAGGGCCCGCTGACATATCTCTCCTTACGTTTAGAGAAATGTCGGCAGGCCCATAAAACTGCTGGATGATTTTTTTTAACAAAAAAGAGAAATACTTACGTCAAGATAAGTTAATCTCTACGGAAAAGATCACGTGTATAAACCTTATTTTCCACATCGTCAAGTATACTGTCATAGCGATTGGCAATGATTGCATCTGACTCACTCTTGAATTTTTCAATATCATTGACAACCAATGAGCCGAAAAAGGTAGTTCCATCCTCAAGTGTCGGTTCATAAATGATAACAGTTGCACCCTTGGCTTTAATACGTTTCATCACGCCCTGAATGGAACTTTGGCGGAAATTATCACTGTTTGATTTCATTGTAAGGCGGTACACGCCGATCGTGCATGGTTTTTCAGCATCGGCATTGTATTCTCCGCGGTTAAAGTAATCGTAATAACCGGCCATATGCAGTACGCGATCGGCAATAAAATCTTTGCGTGTCCGATTGGATTCCACAATAGCGGACATCATGTTCTGAGGCACATCGGCATAATTGGCAAGAAGCTGCTTGGTGTCCTTAGGCAGACAATAGCCTCCATAACCAAACGAGGGGTTATTATAATGGCTGCCAATACGAGGATCAAGGCATACACCGTTGATGATGGCCTGTGTATCCAGCCCTTTCATCTCGGCATATGTGTCAAGCTCATTGAAATAGGAGACTCGCAGAGCCAGATATGTATTGGCAAAGAGTTTGACAGCTTCCGCTTCGGTGAAACCCATAAAAAGAGTCTCAATGTTTTCTTTAATAGCGCCTTCCCGCAAAAGTCCCGCAAAAGTCGCTGCCGCCTTGTTCAGACGTTCCGAGCCATCCGTTCCCACAATGATTCTGGACGGGTAAAGATTATCATAAAGTGCCTTGGATTCGCGCAGGAATTCAGGGCTGAAAATGATATTTTCACTGCCGAATTTTTGACGAACGGCTTTGGTATAGCCTACCGGAATAGTCGACTTAATGACCATGACGGCGTCGGGATTGACCTTCATTACAAGCCCAATAACAGCTTCCACAGCACTGGTATCAAAGTAATTCTTCTGACTGTCATAATTGGTAGGAGCGGCAATAATCACAAATTCGGCGTTTTTATAGGCCGATTCACCATCCAACGTTGCAGTGAGGTCAAGCTCTTTTTCAGAGAGATACTTCTCAATGTAATCATCCTGAATAGGTGTTTTTTTTTCATTGATAAGATCAACCTTTTTCTGAACGATGTCAACCGCTGTTACATGATTGTGCTGTGCCAGAAGCACCGCCAGTGACAAACCTACATAGCCTGTTCCTGCTACCGCAATGTTTTTATTCATGATATTTCCTCCACAAGGCATGATCCTTTATAATAATGCCAAATATTTCATAAAATTCTGTTTATTTTCAAGGGCAGTTGTGGTGGGCCTTCCCAAGTCATCTCTCGCGCCTATAGAACACTTGACTTCAATCAAAGACAGCATATTTCTGTTTTTTGCGGCTTCCAATTCCGTGTCAAGCTCATCAAAATGATCTACGCTCACAGCATACGGATATCCGCATGCCTTGGCAATCGCAACAAGGTCGATCTGAGCCGCTACAGTGGGCATCCCGCCCACCGTTTCGTGAGCGCCGTTGTTGATCACTACATGGACGAGATTTTCGGGAGCATTTGCGCCCAGAACCGCCATCGCTCCCATATGCATCAGCACCGCGCCGTCGCCGTCAACGCACCAGACTTTTGTGTGAGGCTTGTTGAGAGCAACTCCCAGCGCGATGGAGGAAGAATGTCCCATAGAACCCACCGTCAGAAAATCATATTGATGGCTCTGATGATTGGCCACTCTGGTTTCAAACAATTCACGGCTTGCCTTGCCTGTTGTGCTGACAATAGGATCTTCGCCGCTTACTTTGACAATATGCTGAATTATCTCCTCACGCGACATGGAATAGTTATTTTTATATTCTACTTTTGCGTCGTAAGTCAAAGCTCCCTTTCCAACAACAAACGCCACATCCTTGCCCTCCGAGAGAACGGTGCGGAAGCTCTTCATTGTCTCCGATACCTCTTCGTCAGTGGTATCCTTTGTGATGACAAAGGAGCTGATTCCCATATCCTCCAGCAGCTTTACTGTGACTTCGCCCTGATAAATATGCTGCGGTTCGTCATGTGTACCCGGCTGGCCACGCCAGCCCACTATAAATACCATGGGAATAGCGTAAACCTTATCATTGAGCAGAGATGCTACGGGATTGATAATATTGCCTTCGCCGCTGTTCTGCATGTAAACCACCGGAACTTTGCCGGTTGCCAGATGATATCCCGCGGCAAGCGCGGTGCAGTTGCCTTCATTCGCCGCTATTATGTGATGCTTCGGGTCGATACCATAGGTATTCATCAGGTAGTTGCACAGCGACTTGAGCTGACTGTCCGGAACACCCGCGTAAAAATCCGAACCGATGATTTCAACTAACTTTTCCGCTTTCATAAGTTTGCTCCTGTCATTGATTTATTCATATAATGCCCGGTGATACAGCATATCAATTGTATCACTGTCGAGCCGGATTGGGTGGTTCTTCAATCTCGTCGGATTGACAGAGGTTTTCAGCAATTCATAATCACTTTCCGACGCCGTGGGAACGGACAATTGAAGGTCTTTGACAATACTGTCCAGCTTGGCGCATGCCTGCTCCGGCGTATTACAATCCATTGCCTGCGCTATTTCTTTGAAAACACCCATCAGGTATTCCTGACCCCTTGCGTCAACGCATTTGTCAGTATTCTTCAGCATCCACGGGAACAGTGCGCGCACACAAAGTGCCGCGGCATGGCCGTGCGCGATGCCATAAAGAGTGGTAAGCTTGTAGCACATGGCATGTCCGGCTGTGGTTTGCGCAATATTGATGGCTTTGCCGGCAATATTGGCTGCCATCAGCATTTCAGCATTCGCCTGATCTTCGTTTTGAAGATAGCCATTCATATTGGCCATGATTCGTCTTATCGCATCTTTGCTGTAAGCTTTGCTTTCATCTGTGCTGTTGACAGACCAAAAGGATTCTATCGAGTGACAAAGAGCGTCCAGCATAGTGCTCTTTTTTTGATACAGAGGCAGCGTGCGCAAGGCACTGCTGTCCATCAGCACCGTATCCGGAATACAGCTTTCATGGGTCACCGACTGTTTTGCATCCTGATAATATATCACCGCGTAACGGGTGGCTTCACTCCCGGTCCCCGCCGTGGTAGGCATAACCAAAAACGGAATGTCATTGGGGATGATTTCCTGCTCAAGGAAATTTCTCGAAATGTCCATATTGCTGTAAAGCTTAATGCACTTGGCAACATCAATGGCGGAGCCTCCGCCAATCGCTATGATTGCTTTGCATTTTTCTTTATGAAACAGTTGAACCCCTTCAACGACTGACTCATAGAGAGGATTCGGTTGGAAATCGCTGAAACGTATGAGGCGCACACCGCTCTTGTCTATCTCAGACAAATGACGGCTGATATCGCTGAGAAACCTGATGGAGCCATCGCATACAAGCAAAATGGATTGACATTTGGCACTTGCCATCCATTCGTCCAACCCCCTGTAGTTGTCCACAGGTGTAATGATTCTTTGTACCATGACACTCCCTCTTATTCTTCGGGAATCAGCGTGATGATATCCTTAATACTCATGCATTTATCATCACATTCCTTGGCCCTGTGATTTTCCAGGATCGTCCTTGCGGCGTCCTGCATGGCGGGAAATCCGGTTCTGGTGAGCTGGTTTGCGTAAATAATGACATTGGCGCCTCGTGCTTTAAATTCCTCTTCATATACGGTATTAAAGGAAGTGGGAACGAGGACAATGGGCGTGGTCTTATTTTTTTCGCGGAATTTTTCAATAAACTCAAAAATTTCGTCCGGCTCCTTGCGGCGGCTGTGTATCATAATAGCGTCCGCTCCTGCTCCGGCAAAGGCAAACGCACGTTCCAGAGCGTCGTCCATGCCGCGTTCAAGGATAAGCGATTCGATTCTGGCGCAAATCATAAAATCGCTTGTCTTCTGAGCACTCTTTCCGGCGCGAATCTTTGCGCAGAAGTTTTCTATTGAATCCTGCGTCTGCTGCACTTCCGTGCCGAAAAGACTGTTCTTTTTAAGACCGGTCTTGTCCTCAATGATCACCATGGAAACGCCCATTCGCTCAAGGGAACGCACCGTATAGACAAAATGTTCGGTCAGTCCGCCGGTGTCTCCGTCAAAGATAATCGGCTTGGTTGTTACCTCCATGATATCGTCAATGGTGCGGAAACGGCTGGTCATATCGACCAGTTCGATGTCGGGCTTCCCCTTGGCGGTGGAATCACAGAGAGAGCTTACCCACATGGCGTCAAACTGATGGGTGCCTCCATTCTGATAAACTACGGTCTTTTCCACGATCAGGCCGGTAATGCCGCTGTGAGCTTCCATTGCGGTGACAAAGCCTTTCATTTCCAGCGTCCTTTTCAGGCGTGAACGTCTGATATCGGGAAGAGAAAGCTCCGCTCTCGATCTGTCCTCTATCGCCTTGTACTTCGGGTCGGAGGAATAGGGAAATTCCACCAGCTTGCCGCCGTAGGATGCGAGAACAGACACTACCTCATCGCGAACAGGCTTTTGGAAACCTGTTACCCAGTTGTCACCGTGAACAACCATATCCGGCTTATACTTTTCAAGATTCTCCGTGTAAGAGAGCGTTTTCTGCTCCACCACCTTGTACACTCCGGCGATATTCTCAAACATAATCTGGCGTTCACTTGCGGGTACAAGCGGAAAACGCTTATAACCTGCAACCGCTTCGTCCGAGAGAACGCCTATGATCAACCTGCCCAGACGCTGTGCTTTCTTGATGATAGCAATATGTCCACCGTGAATAATATCGGTGGAGAAGCACATATAAACGGTACGATTCTCCACTTCCTTGAGCTTCGCGGAAACCACCGCAAGGTCTTCGGGATTGTCAATCTCGGAGCAGAGCTTATTCTTCACATCAAGCGCTTGAATATTAGCAGCTCCGCTCAGTTGATTGAGTGCGTTTTCCGCATAAACACCGCGGTTGCCGGATTCGCAGAATTCCACGATTTTGTCGAGCCAGAGCTTCCAATCCTCTTTTGTAAGCCTGTAAAGCGGCTGCGCCGACATGGCGTTATTGAAAAATTCAATTCCCACCTGAATGATCCTGCCATTGCTGATGACCGCCTTGAAGTCCTTCTCGGGCAGCGGAAGGGTGGAACTCACCGTCATACAGGAGCCTTCATATTGGGTTACGAGGTCAAATACCTCGTTTTCAAATACCAGATCGCCATGCATGAGCAGGATATCATCGTCAAGATACTCTCTTGCGCAGTAGATCGAATAAATGTAATTTGTCTCGGCATACACAGGATTTTTGACGAATGTAATGTGAACAGGCAGATTAAGGCTGCGACAGTAATTGACCAGCACGCTGTCAAACGCGCCGGTTGTCATCACAATCTCACTAATCCCCGCGTCAGCAATCTGTTTGAGCTGACGGGAAAGAATGGTTTCCTTTTCGCTGATTTCCGTCATGCATTTCGGATGCTCCGCAGTCAGTACGCCCATGCGGGAACCAAGTCCTGAGTTCAGAATAATTGCTTTCATAATACAGATCCTCCCTGTTCAAATAACAATACAGATTAACGAGCCTTTTATTATTTTAAAAGTTTGTTGGATCACGAAATAGAAACTACGAAAAAATAAGATGTGCAAAAATTGCACAGATTATTTTTGAACAGTTCCATATTTTAAATTTTTCTCATTTTAAGCTTCACGTAAAAAGGACGGATAACATCCTTAACATTGCTTTTGATGACGACCTTGAGGCTTCCATTCTTCCAAATACGGGCTTTTTCAGCTCTCATTATTTTCCTGATTTCAGGTAACTTGTCCCAATCCGGATAATAATACAATTCCCTCGATGGTGCATTGATCTTGCGGTCTACATCATAAATATAGTCGTCAATGATGGAAAACTCTTCCGTTGGATCGAAATCCAAATCATACAATTCCTCTTTGCCGCCCTTTTTGTTGTAGATATATTTGAAATTTTTATACATAATGGCCAGTTTCCGGTGTCTCTGCGCCCGATATGCCGTGTCCGAATAGACAAATTTTCTCTCAGGAATTGTGCCGAAAATCAAGTCGAGAAGATCAATCGAG
>ONYN01000096.1 GCA_900322085.1 uncultured Eubacteriales bacterium
ACGGTGCTTTCCGAAAACAATATCTTCAAGACCTCGTTTTCCAAATACGGACGCGCATACGAGGAAATTGTAAAAAACATGACAAGCCGTGCGGCGGTATGAAGATTGTCAAAAAATAAAATATACGGAGGATACTAAAATGACAAACAATATATTCAGCAGCTTATTACAAAGCGCAGGTACAACAACAATAACAGCATCCACATTTTTCGCGTGCATCATATCGGCGCTGGTCATAGGGACAGCAATGGCGCTGGTTTACAAATTCAGGAGCCGCAGCTCACAGAGCTTTCTGATTACGCTGGCGATTATCCCCGCAGCGGTCGCAATGGTAATTATGCTGGTCAACGGCGACTTCGGAACGGGCGTAGCGGTAGCGGGAGCATTCGGACTCATCCGCTTCCGTTCCGCACCCGGCACAGCGAAGGAAATAGCCGCGATATTCATAGCAATGGGCGTAGGTCTTGCCTGCGGAGTAGGATATATCGGATATGCCGCGGCGTTTGCCGTCATCATGTGCGGAGCCATGCTGCTTTACAACCTGGTAGGATTCGGAAACGGCGGCAATGAAGAACTGCGCAAAAAGCTCACAGTCACCATTCCGGAAAATCTGGACTACGGCAAAATATTTGACGATTTGTTTGAGAAATATACGGTTTCACACAAGCTTACAAACGTAAAGACCACCAACATGGGCAGTCTTTTCAAACTGTCGTATGACGTGGAAATGAAGGGCAACGCGAATGAGAAGGATTTCATCGACGAGCTTCGCTGCCGCAACGGCAATCTTGAAATAAGTCTGCACCGTCAGGAGAGCAATATCAACGAGCTGTAATGTAAAAGCCTGCTGGCGTCTCTTCGCGCACGCCGAGATACGCCAGCAGGCTCTAAAGTTTATAATGAATTAATGACTTACAGATTATCTCATAGTATAATGGTGATATCGAAAGGGAGTAATGCGAAATGAATATCAAAAAAATGACGGCTGTCATTATGGCAGCGCTTGTAATAGCTTCGTTTACGGGATGCGGTTCATCAGACAAGGGCGGCAGCAGCAATGCCGGAACACCTGTAGTGCTGCTGGACACATCGGAAATGTTCAGCAGCAGGGACGTGGAATCAGGATATGACGAGTCGGAATGTACAGTAATAAGTCTTGAAGGCAGTTCAGCAAGCGTCACGGGCAACGGAGCGAACGCTTCCGGCGGCAAGGTGACAATTCAATCCGAGGGAACCTATCTTATCTCCGGTACGCTGGACGACGGAAGTATTGTGATTGACACCGACAGCGGAGATAAGGTAAGGCTGATTCTCAACGGTACAAACATCAACAGCAGCACCGGCGCGGCGATTTACGTCAAGCAGGCGGATAAGGTATTCATCACGCTGGCCAAGGGAAGCGAAAACACGCTTTCCAACGCGACGGATTCAAACATATCCGATGATGTTGACGCCGTGATATTTTCGAAGGATGATCTGACAATCAACGGTGAGGGCAGCCTGACGGTCAAAGCGAATTCCGGTCACGCAATCGTGTCGAAGGACGATCTGGTAATTTCGGGCGGCAGTTACACCATTACCTCGCAAAAAAAGGCGCTCGACGCAAATGACAGCATTCGCATAGCGGGAGGCACCTTTACCATTGACTCCGGTACGGACGCGCTTCATGCTGAGAGTGACGACACTTCTCTGGGATATATCTATATTGCCGACGGCACATTCAATATCACCGCTGGCACCGACGGAATGGACGCAAGCGGCGTGATACAAATTGATAACGGAACGGTCAATATCAAGACCGGCGGAGGCAGCGCCAACGCCAGCACCAAAGAAGGCGGCGCGGCCAATGGCGACTGGGGCAGTTGGGGCGGCAGAGGAAAGCGCATGTCCGCAGACGAAGGCGGTACGGTTTCTGTAAGCAGGCTCTCGGCTTCCTCGACAGATGAAAAGACTGTGAAGACAGCAAAATCCGGCGGAACGACCACCGATTCCTCCAGTGCCAAGGGACTTAAATCCGACAGTTCGGTTGCATTCAACAACGGAACACTGACGATAGATTCCTCAGATGACGCTATTCATTCCAATAATCAGGTCACGGTTTCAGGCGGCACGGTCAGCATCACTTCAGGTGACGACGGAATTCACGCCGATTCCGCTCTTAAGATCAGCGGCGGCAGCGTGAATATCGTCAAGAGCTACGAAGGACTCGAGGGCATGACGATAGATATCAGCGGCGGCGATGTTTCCGTAGTGGCTTCGGACGACGGAATTAATTCCGCCGGCGGCAACGATCAGAGCAGCATGAATGGTAGGGCAGGGCAGAATCAATTTGCCTCACAGGAAGGTGTGTATATCAACATCTCGGGCGGCAAGGTCAATATCAATTCCGCCGGAGACGGGATCGATTCCAACGGCGACGTAACGGTATCCGGCGGAGAGATTTATGTCTCGGGCGCATCTGACAACGGCAATGCGGCACTTGACTTCAATGGCGAAGCAACCATAACGGGCGGCACATTCATCGCTGCCGGAATGAGCGGCATGGCACAGAATTTCGGAGGTTCATCCACCCAGGGCGCGATGATGGTAAATGTGGACAATCAGTCGGGCGGCAGCGCGATTGTTCTCAAGGACAGCAGCGGCAAGACACTTGCCTCCTTTACTCCCGAAAAGAATTACAACTGCGTGGTCATCAGTACGCCTGATGTAAAGAAAGGCGCAAGCTATACCGTGACAACAGGCTCCGTGAATACGAACGTGCAGATGGATTCCCTCATTTACGGCTCCGGCGGAGGAATGGGCGGCATGGGAGGAGGCCGCATGGGCGGCGGTCCTGGAAACGCACCCGGCGGCAGCATGCAGGGCGGTCAGAACGGCGGACGCAAGGGCGGTCGCAGAGGATAATAAATACCCACAAAAAGTAAATTTCCCGAATCGGACACGATGTGTTGATCTGAAAACCAATCGTCCGATTCGGGAAATTTTCATTTGGAAAACAAAAAATTCGACATTTTAAAGAATTAAAGTATTAAAATATATTGACAAGCTATAAATTATTCAATATAATGTACAGGTACCTCGTCCGCAAAATTGGCGGACCATTAAGTATTTTGCCCTAAAATGGGCAGGAAAGGATTGATTTAAGTTTGAATACAATCGAACTTAGCGCTATCGCTATCTATTTTGTGCTTGTGATAGGAATAGGAATATTCTTCTTTGCAAAGTCCAAAAAGAGCGAGAGCGAAAAGGAGTACTTCCTAGGCGGAAGAAACATGAACGGCCTGGTCGCCGCTCTGAGCGCGGGAGCCTCTGACATGAGCGCATGGGTGCTTATGGGTCTGCCGGGTTCCATTTATCTGGCCGGCGTCGGCAAGGTGTGGATCGCCGTCGGTCTGCTGCTGGGAACAGTCGGAGCATGGGTGTTTGTCGCGCCGAAGCTGCGCAGATATTCCATCAAAGCCAATGATTCCATTACCATTCCGCAGTTTCTCACCAATCGCTTTAAAACAGAGAATAAAGTGCTCCAGATTATTTCGGCCATTGTCTTTGTTGTAGTCTACTGTGTGTATTCCGCATCGAGCATTGTGGCATGCGGAGATCTTTTTAAGACGGTGCTCAACGTCGACCCGAAGATTTCTATGATTGTTGCCACGGCAATTATCGTGCTTTACACCTTCCTCGGCGGGTTCAACGCCGTATGCTGGACGGATTTCTTCCAGGGAATGCTTATGCTAGCCGCTTTGATGATCTGTCCGATCATCGCGCTTGTCTGTGTGAAAACAGGCAGCTATGTCCCGACAACAGGCGCGGCACTTCCTGAGAATTATTTCAATATGTTGTCGAGCGGTTCATTTGACTGGGCAAGCGTTGCCGACATCATTACCGGCTTCGGCTGGGGACTGGGATATTTCGGAATGCCTCACATCATCGTGAGATTTATTGCCATCAAGTCCGAAAAGGACATGAAAAAATCCCAGATTGTCGGAAGCTGCTGGACGGCCGTAATACTTACGATGTCTGCCATAGTCGGTCTTTTCGGCAGATATCTCTTTGGCGAATCGCTCACCGAGAGCAAGAGCCTTGTATTCGTTACTATGGTCAGGACATTCTTCCCCGCGTTTATTGCCGGCATACTGCTTTCTGCGATTATAGCGGCGGCAATGAGCACGGCCGATTCTCAGCTTCTGGCCTCCTCGTCGGCGTTTTCCTCCGACGTGTACAAGGCTGTTATTCGCAAAAATGCCTCTAATAAGGAAATGATGTGGGCGGGCAGAATTGTGGTTGTCATCATCGCCGTTGTCGCGTTCTTTATCGCCACAAATCCGAGCTGCGAAGGCATTATGGAACTTGTGGAGTGTGCGTGGGGCTTCTTCGGAGCCTCCTTCGGTCCGGTCATCCTGCTTGCACTCTACTGGAAGAGATTCACCTATCCCGGAGCGGTTGCGGGAATTGTAACCGGTTTTGTCGCGGATATGGTGTGGTACACGCTTTTCACAGGCGATTCTGGCATTTACAAGATCGGTCTTTTCAACACCGGCATATACGAGATCATTCCCGGCTTCTTCTGCGGACTTCTCGCCGCGGTAATTGTCTCTCTGATAAGCAAGAAGCCTTCGGACGAGGTGCTTGAACTCTTCGAACAGGCAAAGCAGCCTATCGACGCTGCCGAATAGCAACAAAAACCGAGTTTTTCCGGAATGAAACCTGATGGTTCCGGAGAAACTCGGTTTTTCACATTTTTGTTTTTATGAAGAAAAATCCATTCTGAAAATATCGCGTATAAAGGACAGTATCCGGCTGACAATTGAAACACTGTTTTGTTCCCCCGTTTGCTTCGTATTATGTTCGGTTTCGTCCGGGGCGGTGGCTTGGATTTGGGATTCTTCGTACTGTCCGGCCGTCATTTCCGACGGTTCTGACTGAGGCGCAATGGAATTTGATAAGATGAACTCAACGCGGTGCGAACGGTAGTATTCCATCATATCTTCGTCGTCTATTGTCCATACCATTGATTTCAGACCGGCTGAGTGAACCTTGTTTATCATTTCTTTCGATACACTTGTGGAAAAACTGATTCCGTCGATTTTTTTTCTTAATGAGTACGCAATATCATAATCCGATACGATTTGCCTTATCATATAAACTTTGACACATGGCAAAAGCCTTTTGATTTCCGACAACAAAATTCCGTTGAAGCTGGCAATCACAAAGCTGGCCTTTTCTTTTCTCACATTCAAAATCGAAGCGAGAGCTTCCATCTGAGAAACATCCGCATTGTACTTGATCTCGATGACGGGATGCATACCATAATCCCTGCATACATCAAGGTACTCGATGAGTGTCGGAATTTTTTCATTCGGGTACTGCTCAATACCGTTTCCACTGTCAACTGTAAACTCTAGAAGCTCGGAATAGCTCATATTGCTTACTGTTCCGGAACCGTCGGTTGTGCGATCAATAAAAGAATCGTGCATTATGACCCATACGCCGTCGGACGTCTGCTGAATGTCGCACTCTGCGCCCCAGAATCCGTACTGACCGGCAAGTCGAAAAGCGGCAAGCGTGTTTTCCGGAGCAATGCCAGAAAAGCCGCGGTGGGCGATTATTTGTACGCCGTCTTCAGATAATGGATCGGAAGTGGAGGCTTGGTTATCAGCGGCGGATGCGGGTATCTGAAACAGGGAGAAAAAAATTAACATAGCGCACACGGTGCATATCATTTTGTGTATCACAGGAACACCACCTTATTACGTATAATTTATCACAATATGCAAGCAATGTCAAGAAATCCATTGTCAAGAGCAGGGAACATTGTATTTTTTTCGGAAAACTATTGACAAATCTTTACCGGGGTGATATAATGCGAACAATATTAGGATAAGGCTTTGATGAGGAGTAGTAGGTATTACACCGCATCTGATTCGCTGCTTTTTGCGGGTCGGCAGAGAAAAGACGGTTGGTGCAAGTCTTGGTGCAGGCAGTACTGAAGTAGCCTCGGAGCTTTGGACTGAACGGGTTTTTATGACAGGGCTGATAAAGCAAATGGCCCCTTTTGATGAAATCCTTAGTAGATTCCAACGGAGCTTCACCGTTATCATAGAAGGCGGTATCGGACGGCGCATTTTGGCGTGTCCCGTATCCGGCAGAGTGTGCGAAATTGAAAAATTCGCAAATTCAGGTGGTATCACGGATCATAAATCATTGGTTCGCCCTGAGTCGATAGATTATATCGGCCAGCGGCGGACTTTTTTGTTTTTGACCCGGCGCCTGGATTGACTGCTCAATGATAAAAGCGTTTATCCCGATAATTATTTTTGAAAGGATTTGATACGCCATGGCAAAGGAAATGCCGAAAACCTACGAACCGCAGGAAGCGGAAGACAGAATTTACAACAATTGGCTTGAAAAGGGCTATTTTCACACAGAGATAGACCGCAGCAAGAAACCCTATACCATAGTGATGCCTCCTCCCAATATCACCGGACAGCTTCACATGGGTCATGCTCTGGATAATACCCTACAGGACATTCTGATCCGCTGGAGAAGAATGCAGGGATACTGTGCCATGTGGCTTCCGGGGACTGATCATGCTTCCATTGCCACCGAAGCGAAGGTGGTGGAGAAGCTGCGCAAGGAAGGCAAGACAAAAGAGGAACTCGGCAGAGATAAATTTCTTGACGAGGTCTGGGAATGGAAGAAGGAATACGGCGGCAGAATTGTCAACCAGCTAAAGAAGATGGGTTCGTCCTGCGACTGGGAACGCGAACGCTTCACTATGGACGAGGGCTGTTCAAAGGCTGTCACCGAGGTATTCAACAAGATGTACGAGGAGGGTCTTATCTATCGCGGCGAGAGGATTATCAACTGGTGTCCCCACTGCAAGACCTCCATTTCTGACGCCGAGGTTGAATTTGAAGAGAAGGACTCATTCTTCTGGCACCTGCGATATCCGCTTTCCGACGGAAGCGGATACTTGGAGCTTGCCACCACACGTCCCGAAACGCTCATAGGCGATACCGCTGTAGCCGTTCATCCCGAGGATAAACGCTACAAGCATCTCATAGGCAAGAGCGTGATTCTTCCGCTTTTTGACAGAGAGATTCCCATTGTAGCCGATGAATATGTCGAGATGGATTTTGGTACCGGGGTGGTCAAGATCACTCCTGCCCACGACCCCAACGACTTTGAAGTTGGTCTGCGTCACAATCTCCCGGTTATCAATGTGATGAACGAGGATGCCACCATCAACGAACAGGGCGGCAAGTATCAGGGCATGACCCGCGAAGAATGTCGCAAGGCTATTGTCGCCGATCTCGAAGCGGGCGGTTTCCTTGTAAAGATTGAACCCATGAAGCACAACGTCGGTACCTGCTACCGGTGTAAGACAACCGTTGAACCCCGCGTTTCAAAGCAGTGGTTCGTCAGGATGAAGCCCCTTGCGGAGCCTGCCATTGAAGCGGTCCGCAGCGGCGAAACCAAGTTTGTCCCCGAGAGATTTGACAAAATCTACTTCAATTGGATGGAGAATATCCGCGATTGGTGCATTTCCAGACAGCTCTGGTGGGGTCACAGAATACCCGCGTGGTACTGCGACGACTGCGGAGAAATCACCGTTTCAAGGACGATTCCCTCAAAGTGTTCAAAGTGCGGCAGTGAGCATATTCATCAGGATGAGGATACCCTTGACACATGGTTTTCTTCCGCGCTCTGGCCGTTCTCTACTCTCGGCTGGCCGGAAAAGACCGAAGAGCTTGACTTCTTCTATCCCACAAGCACACTTGTCACGGGCTACGACATCATCTTCTTCTGGGTTGCGCGAATGATCTTCTCAGGCGTGCATAATATGAACAAGGCTCCCTTTGACAATATTTTTATTCACGGCATAGTCAGAGACGGTGAGGGACGCAAGATGTCCAAATCACTGGGCAATGGCGTTGACCCGCTTGAGATTATCAACAAATACGGCGCCGATTCGCTCCGCTTCTCGCTGGTCAATGGAATCAGCCCCGGCAGCGACATGCGCTACAGCGAAAAGAAGGTCGAATCCTGCCGCAACTTTGCCAATAAGCTGTGGAATGCCACTCGCTTTGTTATGATGAATGTGGAAGACGGCGATATGCCCGGTATTCCGGAGCAGCTCGAGCTGGAGGACAAGTGGATTCTCGACAGGCTCAATACCCTTGTCAAGGAAATGACCGACAATATGGAGAACTTCGATATCGGCGTTGCGGTAGCCAAGTTGTATGATTTCATCTGGGACTGCTACTGTGACTGGTATATCGAACTTGCCAAGACCCGTCTGAATGCCGGCGGCAAGACGGCAGCCGATGTTCGCGCGGTGCTGCTTTATGTTCTCACCGATATCATCAAGCTGCTGCATCCCTTCATGCCCTTTGTTACCGAGGAAATATTCACCATCATTCCGCACGAAGGCGAGACGCTGATGCTTGCTTCATGGCCGGAATACAGAGCGGATTTTGCCTTTGGTGAGGAAGCGGCGAAGATGGAACGCATCATGTCCGCGATCAAGGCCATCAGAACCCGCCGCAGTGAGATGAATGTACCTCCTTCCAAGAAGGCGCATGTCTATATCGAGACGGCATACACGGAGACCTTCATGCACGGCGCAAAGTTCTTTGACAAGCTGGCTTCGGCAAGTTCGGTTGAGGTGGGCGACAGCTTTGCCATTGACGGAGCGGTGACAATTATTTCCGATGGCGCAAAGATTCTGATTCCGCTTGACGAGCTGGTTGACAAGGAAAAGGAGCTTGCACGCCTTCAGAAGGAGCTTGAAAAGGTCGATAAGAACATTGCCATGCTCACCGGCAAGCTTTCCAACGAAAAGTTTGTTTCTAAGGCGCCCGCAAACATTATCGAAGCTGAACACACCAAGCTGGCCAAGGCGGAGGAACGCAAGACGATCATATTGGAAACAATGGAAAAATTCAGATAATTTGAATTTTTAATCAATACACATTTGCACAGCGTATTCCGGCGTTCAATTTGAATTGAGCGTGGGAATACCGCTTGAATGAGGTGTTTTTGTGAATTATACAGAGGCCAGAGACTATGTAGACGCCACCGAGCGATTTGGCATTAAACCGGGGCTTGAGCGGATTATCAAGATGATGGCATATGTCGGCAATCCTCAGGACAAACTGAAATTTGTTCATGTTGCCGGAACCAACGGCAAAGGCTCCACAAGTACCATGCTTGCCTCCATACTTACCAATTCCGGCTACAAAACGGGACTTTTCACGTCACCGTATGTAATCGATTTCCGCGAGAGATTTATGGTTGACGGCGAGATGATCAGCGAGGAAGAATTTGCAGAGATAATGACCAAAGTTCGCACAGTCAACGATCTGCTGGAAAAATCCGGATGCAGCCTGACTCAGTTCGAGCTAATCACCGCGGTTGCGCTGCTGTGGTTCGTCCAGAAGGAGTGCGACGTTGTAGTGCTGGAATGCGGATTGGGCGGCAGACTGGATTCCACCAACGTGATAAAGAATCCTCTTTGCTCGGTCATCACCAAGATTTCGCTTGATCACACCGATATTCTCGGGGATACGGTGGAAAAAATCGCAGCCGAAAAGGCAGGCATTATCAAACCGGGATGTCCGGTGGTGCTTGCTCCGAATCAGCAGAAGGGCGCGGTTTCGGTCATCGAGAAAAAATGTGCCGAACTGGGAAGTCCACTTGTGGTCAGCGGAATGGATACTGTGACGGTCAAGACGATTCTTCCCACCGCGAGCGAGGTAATATACGGAGGGTTCCGCTTTATGGTTCCGCTTGCGGGACCGCATCAGGTGGAAAATGCCGTTACGGCGATCAATGCCGCAAGAGAACTCAATGAACGCGGCCTCAGAATTTCTGACGATAAAATAATGGCAGGCATTGCCAAAGCCAAAATTCCCGCAAGATTTGAAATCATATCTCATGCTCCGCTAGTGGTAGTGGACGGCGCGCATAATCCCGACGGAATCGGTGCGCTCTGCCGGTCAATTGATTCCCTGCTCGATGGGAGGAGCATAGTTGGCATAATAGGTATGCTCCGTGACAAGGAGTACGAATCGGCACTTGCTCAGATTATTCCGCGATTTGAGATGGTGCTGACAGTCACTCCCGACAGCCCCAGAGCACTCAGTGCGAAGGAGCTGGCCGCCTGTGCCGAGCAATTTGCGGGTGAAGGGGTTTCGGTCAAGCCGATAGACAGTCTCAAAAAGGCTGCTTCCCTTGCACTTGATATGGATGACGAAGCAACGGCGGTTGTGGTTTGCGGTTCGCTTTATCTTGCCTCCGCAATGCTTCCGATAATGAAGGAGCTTATCGAATCCAGAAAAAACTGAGTTTTTTCTATTTTTCGTACATAAAAAGGTGTTGTCTTTGTCCATTACAAGACAGCGCCTTTTTATTGTGCAACGTGATTACAGAGCTTATTTTCTGAAATGCAGAAAAAGTGCTTGACAAGAACTATTAGATATGTTACTATTAGTAATATAGGGGAGGTGATTATGTGGACAACCTGATTCTTGGGCTTCTGCTGTTCAAGGGCAGAACGATTTATGAGCTTAAGGAGCGGATAGCGCAGGGCATGAATATGATGTACAGCGCGAGCATAGGCAGTATTCAGGCAGCCATCAAAAAGCTGCTTGGGGCAGGATTCATCGTGTGTGAAGAAGCTGTGGAAAACGGCAAGTTCAAAAAGGTCTACATCATAACTGATGCCGGAAGAGCCGCCTTCAATGAGTGGATCAACTCACCCTTTGATGACTCTCTGGGTAAAAATCCCGAGATGCTCAAAATCTACTTCATGGGAGTTTCAAACCGTGAAGGGAGAGAGCAGCGCATAGAGCGTCATATAGAAAGTCTGCGCGCAGTACATTTGCAAGTTTCGATGATAGTGGAAGAGGCGAGTCATTTTGTTTCGGTCAACGAATTGTCTCCCGAAATGCGGGACATCGCCAATTATCAGATGATGAGCGCAAAGTTCGGGGCGGATATCATACAATTTCAGATCGAATGGTTCAGCGAATTATTAAATAAAATAAAGGAAGGTCTATTGTAATGGAAGAATTGAGAGTTACAACCGAAGAAAGAAGTGCCGATGGAACCCCCATACAGTATTATGTCAGCGGAGATGACAGCGGCGAATGTATTGTATTGCTTCACGCGGCGTTTGCTGATCACACACAGTTCAACCCGCAGGTGAATTACTTTGCGGATCAATACAAGGTAATCGTTCCCGATATGATCGGCCACGGAAAATCTCAAAACGTCAAGAAGGGCGACAACATCGACAAAATGGCCGATTATATTAAAGTGATTCTGGAGCAGGAGAAAGTGGAGAAGGCTCATCTTGTCGGGGTTTCCCTCGGCGCGGTAATTGTTCAGGATTTTGCAAACAAATATCCCTACAAAGTCAGATCGCTTGCCTGTTTTGGCGGATATGGCGTCAATCATTTTGACATGAAGGAACAGAAGAAAAATTCCAAAGGACAGGCCGGAATGATGTTGAAGGCGATATTTTCGATCAAATGGTTTGCGCAGGCCAACAAAAAGATTTCAGCCTTTACCGAACAGGCACAGCAGGATTTTTACGAGATGAATATCCGTTTCCCGAAAAAATCGTTCATGTATCTCGGCGGTATCGGCAAAATGGTCAACAAGCATGACACACAGCCGAGAAATTACGGACTGATGATAGGCTGCGGCGAACATGACATATCCGCCGCGCAGCCCATCAGCGAAAAATGGCACGAAAGTGAGCCGGGCAGCAAGCTGTTTATCGTGCCGGGGGCGGGACATCTGGTCAATATGGACGCGCCCGACCTGTTCAATGATAAGATGAAGGAATTCTTTGAAGAAAACAGGTAATCCGACAAAACCAAACACAAGCCCCCGTTTGCAAACTTGCGTTAACAAACGGGGGCAAAATTATTGGAAATAACGCGGCAACAAATAAATAATTACCACTGGCTCATAAGCCAATTGTAAATATTTCTGTAGTCACCTGCGGAACGGTACCATGAGAAATCAGATTCCATGCCGCGTCTTGCGATACATTCCCA
>ONYN01000140.1 GCA_900322085.1 uncultured Eubacteriales bacterium
AAAATGTTTAGAAATTTTCAAAAAAGACTGTACAAACGCAACTTTATTTGATACAATATGTAGTGCGACACAAAGCAGACAGCAGGAAGCCGCAGAGCTGTCTGAAAAATGTGATTTAATGATTGTCATAGGCGGAACAAACAGTTCCAATACTGCCAAGTTGTTTCATATTTGCTCCGATCATTGCCGGAGTGTGTTGATACAGACGGCAGACGATCTGCCTGTTGACGATGTAAAAGCGGCAATTAACATAGGTGTTACAGCAGGTGCTTCAACGCCGGCTGACATAATTAAGGAGGTCCTATCAACCATGAGCGAAATCCAGAACAACGAAAACTTTGAAGAACTTCTCGAGGAGTCTTTCAAGAATTCAAATACAAACGGAAAGGTAGTCAAGGGTACAGTTGTTGGTATCACACCAACTGAGGTATATGTAGACGTCGGAAGAAAACAGTCCGGCATTGTCGAGCTTAAAGAACTCACAGACGATCCCAATGCTTCTACAGCTGACCTTGTCAAGGTCGGCGACGAGCTTGAGCTTATTATTCTCAAGACCAACGACCAGGAAGGCTACATCTATCTTTCCAAGAAGATTCTTGAATCAAGAAAGACCATGGAAAAGATGATCGCAGCGTCTCCCAAGGTGACAACCAGACGTCGCCGTCGCGATGATGACGATGATGCCGAGAACGAGACACAGACTGTTGAGGAAGTAGTCGAGGAGAAAGAGCCTGTCGTATTTGAGGGCGTTGTGACACAGGTTATCAAGGGCGGCGTACTTGTCGCATGTGACAGTGTCAATGTCTTTATTCCCGCCTCTCAGTGCATGCTTAAGCCCAAGCAGCAGCTTGACACACTTCTCAAGCAGAAGGTCAAGTTTGTTATCATTGAGGTTATCAAGGGCGGCAGAGGCAGAGTTATCGGTTCTATCAAGAAGCTTGCCGAGAAGGAATTCTGGGACGAGATCGAGCCCGGCAAAACCTACACAGGCGTTGTCAAATCCATGACCAGCTATGGCGTATTCGTCAATCTCGGTCCCGTTGACGGTATGATTCACAAATCTGAACTTTCCTGGGACAAGATTAAGGAACCAAAAGATGTTCTTTCCATTGGTGATGTCGTTGAAGTTAGAGTCAAGGATGTCAAGAAGGATAAGAAGAACATTTCCCTTGCATACAAGAAGGCAGAAGACAATCCTTGGGAAATCCTCAAGAACAGCTATCCGATTGGTTCGGTCATCGAGGCGAAGGTTGTCGGTACACCCAGCTTTGGTGCATTTGTCAATATTCTGCCCGGTCTGGACGGTCTGATTCACATCAGCCAGCTCAGCCTTGACCGTGTTGAGAAGCCCACAGATGTTGTTAAGGTTGGCGATGTAGTTACCGCAGCTATCACCAACATTGATTTCGAAAACAAGCACGTAAGTCTTTCCATCAAGGAAGTGCTTAAGGCTCAGGCAGAGGCAGCAGCAGCTACAGAGCAGCCTGTTGAAGCAGCCGATGATGAAGTTGCTGACGCTGAGTAATCGGCGGTTTGCTGTAACCGATAAATAAAAGTTCAAAATCCGCAGTTTAACGAGTCGTTAAACTGCGGATTTTTTCATTTTCAACCGGAAAATGCCCCTTCTTAAGGGTCACCCGATTTTTACATAAATGAGCAAACAGAATAATCAGAAATCACCCTATTTTACCTGAATAAAAATCATTCACAAATGAAATGTTTTCAATTTCAAAGCTTTTTCCGTTAAGATAATTAAGATCTTCCGCGTCGGTTTTGAAGTCAAACGTCAGCTTATAAGAGCAAAGAACCTGCTTGTAATAGCCGGCGGAGCGGTTGATCTTGTTTGTCCCATATTTTCCGTCACCGAGCAGCGGATGTCCTATTGAGGCCATATGGGCGCGAATCTGGTGAGTCCTCCCGGTGAGCAGGTCTATCTCAACCAGACTGAAATGATTCACTGTATCAATTACCTTGTAGTGGGTGCGAATTGTTTTGCCGTTTTCTGAGCGTTTTTTTTCAATGTAGACACGGTTCTGCTTTTCATTCTTTTCCAGAAAGCCCTCCAGCGTTGCTTCTTTAGGTTCAGGTCTTCCGCTGACAATGCAGAGATACTTTTTGTGTATCTCCCTTGACTTCATCTTTGCGTTCAGGATCCGAAGGGAGACTGCATTTTTGGCGGCAATAACCAACCCTTCGGTATTTCTGTCGATTCGATTAACCAGAGCAGGTGTAAAGGAATTCTCGTTGTCGGGATCGTATTCTCCCTTTTGGAACATGTATTTCTGTATTCTGAAAATAAGGGTGTCAGGCTCGTAGTTTTCATCCGGATGAACAATGAGACCCTGTGGTTTGTTAACGATAATAATATTATTGTCCTCATATATTACATTAATTCGATCAGAAGCGTTTGTAAATTCGTATTTATGAGGAGGTTGAACAAAAAATTCATCCTTGAGCCATATGTCAACCAAATCACCTTCACACAATTTTTGATCAGGTGTGCAGCGTTTTCGATTTACTTTTATGTTTTTTGTGCGAATGCTTTTGTACATTAGAGACGCCGGAATAGCGGGAAAAGACTTTTCAATGAATTTATTTAAACGCTGACCTGCATCATTTTTTTTAATAACTATTTGTTTCAATGAATTTAAGCTCCTCTTATTGATTTATTCTGCTTTTCTTTACTACTATTGTAACATATAAATATGAAATAATTGTTACCTCAAACAAAGTGATAATACACTATAAAAAATAATATATTAAGTATCAATTAAAGATTGTTTCATGTGAAACAGGAATGACAATTTTTTTTGTTTTTGAAGGAATATGTATTGTGTTGGCTGAATATATTTTACCAAAGGGAGGAAGTAACAAATGAAAGAAAACAATGCAAAAGATTTAAAAAACATTTTAAATTATATGCCCGATTATCTGAAACAATCTGCTTCCGAATTATTGGATAAATATGGCAAAGAGGTAAATGAAATCAGAATGAGGGTAGGCAAACCTGCTGTTGCGATGCTTACCAACAAGCATCAATTTATTAGAAAAGAAATTCCAGTATCGCAAAGTGACATCAGTTCAACATTTGAAAAGATCTGTGATTATTCTGTTTACAGTCATCAGAATGAATTGTCTCACGGATACATCACTCTGCCCGGCGGGCATAGAGTGGGAATATGCGGGACTGCTGCATTTGATAAGAACGGAAACCGTACTTTAAAATACATCTCGTCTCTGAACATAAGAATTGCAGGTGAGCAATTGGGCTGTTCAGACAAGATATTTGATGGTCTGTTTTCAGATACAATATGTGGTACATTGATAGCCGGTCCACCGTGCAGCGGTAAAACCACTTTGCTAAAAGATATCGCATTGAAACTCTCGTCATCGCCATATTACAGGAAAGTGGTGGTGGTGGACGAGCGTGAAGAGCTTGCATCAGTTTATCGCGGTGTACCGCAGAATTCAGTCGGCGAATTCTGTGATGTACTGAGTGGATATCCCAAGGCGGAGGGAATCATCAACGCTGTCAGGACTCTTTCGCCGGAAATCATTATTTGCGACGAGATAGGCGATAAAGCGGATGCTGAGGCGGTTATTGACGTAGTCAACGCCGGAATTGATATCATTTCATCTGTACATGCGCGTAATGCTGATGAGCTTTACAGGCGAGAACCGATAAAAAAACTCCTAAAATCGGGCGCTTTTGAGAAAATTGTCTTTTTAAAGGGCGGCAGCAGTCGATGTGAACCCGATTCAGTCATTGAGGTAAAGGATTATGGCGTTTAGACTCTTCACGTGTGTTCTGATTGTTGTATGTGGTGGGTTAACTGGATATGAGCTTCGCCGGAGATTGTCGATCAGATTGAGAAGCATTGAAATGATCAGAGACTATTTGAGAGATGTGAGGGCATACATTTCACATACCGGAATGAGCCTTGATGATATAGCGATCAGCCTTGATAACGGAGCTTTTTCCAATCAATTTACCGTAAAAACGCGTGAATATTCATTATATGAATCTTTCCCTTCGGCATTTGCCAATGCATTAAAAGTGAACAGGCGATTGCTTTGCCTTACCGATAATGATATCGAACGGATAGGTTCATGTATTCAAAGAGTGGGATGTTATGATCTTGACGGAACTTTGTCTTGTCTTGACTTTGCGGATGAAAAAATATCCTCATTCATATCTGATGCAAGGCGAAAGTGTGAAACCGACGGCAAACTGTATATCACGGTTGGAAGTACATGCGGTGCAATTGCAGCGCTGATAATTCTCTGAAAAACATGAAAGGACAAGTCTTAAATGATTGATGTTGATTTTATTTTCAAAATCGCCGCAATAGGCATAATAGTAGCTGTCCTGAATCAGGTTCTGATCAGAGCTGGCAGGGAAGAACAGGCAATGATGACCACACTTGCCGGAATAATTGTCGTGCTCATGATGATGATATCACGCATTAGCACACTTTTTGAAACCGTAAAGACTACATTTGGTTTGTAATTGATCTATGAATATTGTATCTCTTATCGGAATTGTCCTTGTAATGTGTGTGCTGATAGTAACTGTCGGCGAGGTCAAGCCAGAGATATCATTACTGCTCGCGATAGCCTGCGGAATTGTATTGACCATTTGTCTGCTTTCATATGTATCACCGTTGATTGATGAAATTTCGTCAATTGCAAAAATCGGAGGAGTTGAGCCAGAGCTGGTCAGTATTGCTTTGAAGGCGGTCGGAATATGTGTTTCGGTGCAGATTGCTTCTGATGTTTGCCGTGATTCAGGGCAATCCGCCCTTGCATCAAAGCTTGAATTGGGAGGCAGACTGGCTCTTCTCATTGTAGCACTTCCTCTGTTCAGGCGTTTGCTGAACCTTGCTGTGGAGATAATAGGAAAATGATTTTATTAAAAAAATGGGTTATAAAAACAGGCAGATTATTTGGGATATTTGTTGTAATCTGTCTTTTGGCGGCATTTTCGTGCAGATTGAGTGTCTACGCTTTGGGTGAAGATGATGCCCGTGTTGATTTTGACTATGAGGCTCAATTCAATGCCAGTGGGGCTGACAAATTAATAGACGAACTGCCGGAATATGCTGTCGAAGGTCTCAGTGAGGCCGGCGTCCATCCCGGCGGCGTCAACTCTGATGGAATGTCGTCACTTACACAGATCGACTCCGCCGCCGTGCTGAATTCATTCATAACCATTGCCGGAAATGAAATGGGCGCTCCCTTGGCGGCTCTCGGAGTCATGACAGCACTGCTGCTGTTTGCCTCGATATGCAAGTTCGGTGAACAATCGCTGGATTCTCCGCTGTCGTCCACCTTCGGTGCGGTAAATTCACTTACAGTGGGGATTACGCTGGTAACGCCCATGCTTTCGCTTATTGACTCCGCAGCAGAATCCGTTGATATTGCATGTCGTTTTACCCGATCATTTGGAGCCGTCTTTCTGGGGATACTCATTGCAAACGGGCAGACATTTTCCGCTGCTGGATACAGTACATTTCTTTTTGGCGCCATTGATGCCTCTTCTGTATGCGTGAATGAAGTGATTATGCCCATGCTTCGGATTTTTTTGGCGTTGTCGTGTGTTTCGGCGGTTTCTGATGCGGTCAGATTAGATGCGATTATGCGTTTCTTTGATAAATACGCCAAATGGCTGCTCGGATTTCTGGCTGTCATTGTTACCACAGTGCTGAGTATTAGCGGTGTTTTATCGGCATCGGCGGACAGCGTTTCCTCTCGCGCCGCTAAATTTGTAATTTCAGGCTCTGTTCCTGTGGTGGGCGGCGCGGTAAGCGATGCATATCTGTCAATTAAAAGCGGAATGTCAATGCTGCGAAATTCGGTTGGCGCTTTCGGAATTATCGGGATTGCCTATGTTTTTATTCCCGTGATCATCCGTACCGTAATGTGGAATTTGGTAGTTGGTATAGGGGAGGCAATATGCGAATCATTGGAGCTTGACAAGGTGCAGAGGATGATTAAATCGCTTTCGGCAATGCTATCACTTTTGCTTGGCGTGCTTGTATTTTCTATGTTTCTACTGACTCTCAGCAGTATCATTGTAATCATGCGGCAATAAAGGATTTGCATTTTGGGAGGATTCAAAAATGGATCATGTGAAAGAATGGGCCACAGCCGTCAGCTGCGCATGTTTGCTGGGCGCCATGCTGTCAATGGCCTTTCCAAACGGAAGCAGCAAAAGAATTCTTGGGATCATCATTTCTCTGATGGCGATGTGCGTTATGTTCAAACCGATGGCTTCTCTTACAGATAGGATGGCTGATTTAAAAAGCTATTCCTTTGATGTTTCACAATATGAAAATTCCGAGTTGAATACGGAAGTTCAGCAAGAGGCGAAAAGCATATATTCGTCCTATCTTGAGGAAAATATCAGAAGAGTACTGGACGGAGCCAATATTTCTTACCAAAGTGTTGATGTAATAATGGATATTTCCGCAGACGGCTGCATATCAATTGGACAGGTGGAGGTGATCGTAAAAAATGAGGACGTAGATATGACGGATAGAATTAAGGAGCTTCTGCGCGGTTACATTGGCTTTGAACCGGCAGTCAGAGCCGGCGATCAGAAAGGAAGTGAATCATCTGATTAATACCGAAAAAATGAAAGAATCGCTTCAAAAAGGCGGTCTGGCCGATCTGCTGTTTTCCCCGGAAAAGTCCGATCTGAGAGTAAAGCTTCTGCTTGCTGTCGGAATAGCGGCAGTCGCGTTTGTGTTTCTTTCCGATTACGTGGGGAATAACGCAACAAGCGCTTCGGCTGAACCCGCCGTGTATTCCGCTTCCGAGCGTGATTATGAGGAATACACAGCGCGGCTTGAGAGCAGGCTTACCGATTTGATTTCATCGGTAGACGGCGCGGGCAGCGCCAAGGTTATGATCACGCTCGAATGTGGTACAGAATATGTTTATGCGAGTCAGCGCAAGTCCACATCGGCAATATCCGAAAATAACGACCCCGGCGGCAAAAGCAGCCGTGATGAAAAGCGAAGCGGGGAAGAAAGCCTGATTTTGATCGACGCAGGCAGGGGAGAGGAACCCCTGGTACTCAAAGAAATCACTCCCACTGTTGCCGGAGTGGTGGTGCTGTGCAGCGGAGCTGATGACGTAATCGTAAGGCAGCAGATCATTGATGTTGTGACCACGGCTTTGGGTACAAGCTCCAACAGGGTGTGCGTCACACGAATGGGTTGATGATTGTTGTTACATTTAAATTAGAATTAACGGAGGAATACTATGAAAGCAGGAAAAAGACATGTTATACTTGCCGGGTTGGTGCTTGCACTTGGTGCGGCGGTATATCTCAATTGGCAGTTTGCGCCTACCGAGAGCTTTATTGCTCCCACCAGATCAACCGCAAGCCGTTCTGACCTGGGCAGAGCGGAATTTGTTTCCGCCAAGGCAAACGAGGGCAATTCCGATACAGGCACAAACCAGAGCGGATTGCTTGCCGAGAGCAGGTTGAACCGTCAGACAGCGCGTGACAAGGTGCTTGACGAACTGGAAAAGCAGCTTAAGGATACATCGTCCGACGATGCTGCGCGTGCGCAGGCGCTTGAAGCACGTACACGTCACGTAAAAAATATCCAGACGGAAAATACAGCTGAAACACTCATCAAAGCAAAGGGATTCAGCGATTGCCTTGTGATGATCAACGGAGATAAAGTATCGGTTCTGCTGCCGGAATCTGACGGACTTACCGCAGAAAAAGTTTCAGTGGTTACCGAAATCATCACATCTCAGACCGGCACGGATATATCGAATATTATCGTGACCCCTGTTAAATAATCATCTTGTCACAAAAAAATAAAAAAGCTTTTTCGTATGCCTGCCATCCAAGCAATGCGGAAAAGCTTTTTATAATTCAATTTTATTTAAAAAAGATTACAAGCTATAAATCATAATAGGTTGTTTCTATTGACATATTTTTAATTTATGTTATACTCTTATAAGAAACAATGTTTGAGGTTTCAGAGAGAGGGCTTGTTCGTTGAAAAAACTTTTGGATAAGAAAAATCGATGGATAGTGGCAATTTCGGCCTTGAGTTTTATTCTGCTTTTGATTGTGATAAGTGTATCGAGTATTAAGTACACAACCATCGGTGGGGTGAAATATAATCTCAGTGCCAGGGAAGTGGCTGTTTCAGGCTCTGATTTCAGTGAATTAAGTGACTATTCATTTTTAAATGCGTTTAAAAATATGGAAACGCTTGATCTCAGAGGTTCGCATCTTTCAGAGGAAAAATATGAATTAATTGTCTCACAGCTTGATAACGATGTCAATATTATTTGGGATGTTCCCTTTGGTGACAGCAGCTTCTCCTGTGATGCGGAAGAGTTGACGCTTACAGAAGCGTCCGTTGACGGAAATGTCGATCATCTCCAATACTTTCACCATCTGAAATCTGTAACAGCAGAGAATTTTGAATCCATAGCGCTGCTGAATGAAGTGATACAAGCAGTCAGACAAAACAATCCGGACGCCGGCTTTAACTACAGCGCCAATCTGTATGGAGTTCCGGTTGACAGCTCTACAGAGGCTGTTTGTTTAAACGATATAGAAATTGACGATGTAACGCCTGTGGAATTAGCCACCGAGCTGTTTCCGAATATCAAAAAATATGAAATGTGCGACTGCGGATTAAGCGATGATATAATGGGAAGCCTGCGCGAAAAATATCCTCAGATTGAATTTGTGTGGATGCTTCATATTTTGGATTACAATATTCGCACCGATGTGCAGTGTTTTTCGACATTGTGTGTTGGTTGGCGAAACAAGGGAGATGAAAATGATTTCAGTCCTTTGTTTAAATACTGTACGGAACTAAGGGCTTTGGATTTAGGGCATTGGAGCTTCCGTGATATAAGCGAAATCAGAAATCTGAAAAAACTACAAGCACTTATTTTTTATGCCAACGGTATAAAAGACGTATCACCTCTTGCGGATTTGCCTGATCTGATGTATCTTGATCTCAGACATAATTATATTTCCGATGTTTCACCGCTGGCAAAGCTGCAAAATCTGGAGTACTGCGCGCTTGGAAACAATCCGATTAAAAATGCGGAAGTGCTGGTGGCGTGCCAAAAAATGGAGCGACTGCATATTTCCAGTGTGGGTCTGCCGATGAATGTGGTAATCAAACTGCAAAAAGGTCTTCCCAAGGGATGTGAGTTTAAATACTCGGATAAAGTTACCGACAATTGGAGTGCCGACGATAAGGACCGACAGATTAAAAATTGCTTCCGCAAATGGAAAACCATAAAAGAGTATCACAGATACGATGACATAGTGTATTATTAAATCATAAAACCCGCCTGCATGATGGATAAATTACAGGCGGGTTGTTTAATCGGCGGCATTGTCAGTGGTGAGGGGGGGTTAATTGATTGAATATTCATTCTTTGGCTTAGGAATCATGCAGAAATAATTAATACATTTTTCTCGTTGAAATACTGGGAAAATCATTGTTTTTTAACGTAAAATGACTGAATAA
>ONYN01000143.1 GCA_900322085.1 uncultured Eubacteriales bacterium
CGGTCGCCGCTTTTGAGCAGATATCGGTGAAATCAAAGCGGATAGTACCAACATAGCAGGTACATGTACCGTTTTTGAAATAAATCGCCTTTTTACGTTCTCCACCAAAGGTTTCTCTTATACCGTTAGCGGAATTGAGATTTGCAAGGAGTACATAGTTATCTCCAATTTTCTTAACCAGAAAGCTACCCTCGTCATCAATCATCAACGATGACATGATGTAATCGCAGCCTTTTCCTCTTCCGATACTGACACCGCCTTTATTAATTGATGGGTCAATATTTGCTTCAACACAGACTTTCGGATTGCGTTCATCGGTGATTTTTACTTCAACAGTTCCAACTTTGATAGTCTTTCCCATGTTAGAGGAGCCGTTATATACAAGCTTATATTCCTCGTTAACATCAGTTTTTTCCTCATAGTCATCGCGATTGCCGCGTGGCGGCTTAGGATAGGGGAAATGAATAATGGGTTTTCCTTTGAACATCATAACCATCAAAATGATGACAGCTGTGAGAAACAATATCGCTAAAATTGCATACAGTACTTCCATTGTTATAACCTCCTGAAATTGTTTTTATTCTTTATATAAACTGTCCTGAAACTGATTGTCAGACAGATATCTCTTTAATACGTCCGGTTGATTGATGATTGCCACTCTTTCTATTCCCATGGCGCCGAAATCAACAAGAGTACCAGCTATCATTATTTGTTGAGTAAAAAAGATATCCGGTGTTTTTTTACGAAGCCAAGGGTGTTTACGCTTTTGGTTCTTATAACTCACACCGACAATACAAAGCCGAATATCCGGATGAAAGTGATAATCCTTATACAAACCGATGATGCGCTCATTTTGCTCGTTCAGTGCTTTTATAAACGTTGACGGCTTGTCCGGAGTAAACAGCTCCTGCTTATTGTTTTGATCTGCAGTCATATACAGCCTGTCCGATACCGGAAAAACAATGACACGCATACCGCTTAAATGCTTTTGTCTAACGATTTCCGAAACCTCCTCAACAAGCATTCCCGCGCGGTAAAGCTCGTTTACGGCAATCAGCAGTACCCTGTCCGCAGGGCGCGTTTCCTTGGAAAGTCCAACATTACTGCTGCTTTTGAGCAAAGCGATGACGTCCTTCATTGCGGCGCGGTAATCGGGATAACGCTCTTCACGATCAAAACGTGTTAGCTTATTGACGATACGAACAAGCTCAGGACATTCAAAATCCGCTTTATTGAGCTGTTTGAGCCCCTCTTTGATATGATAGAGCTCCGTGGCAACCTCCTTGACTTCACCATCCGGCACCTCGAATTCTCTGCCGATGAGCATCTCGCGGATCACCATGCCCAGCTCAAAGAGATCGCTTCTTTTGGAGCAAACGCCGCGTAAGCCTTCGGGACTGAGATAGTAGAAGGTCCCGGTGCACTTTTGTTCCGTGAATGTACCCTTGGATTCGTAAGAGATGCCGTAATCAATCAGGATATACGTACCTGTTCTCTCGCAGTACATGATGTTATCGGGCTTTGGATCGCGGTGCATAATACCGATGATATGCATGTATCCCAAACAAGCCAAGCAATCAAACAATACCTTAGTGATATGATTTGTGGATTGATTCAACGTATCGAGCGGTTTGAGCCGCTCCATCACCATAGCGGCGGCGTGATGGTTTTTGTCCGGAAACTGTTCGTCCGGAATATCGATCCACACCAAATCGAAAACTCTGCAAAACATGCTCGGTTCCGTGTTATAAAGTCTCCGGTAGCGTTCGTACTCTTTTTCGACTGCTTTATGAGGGAAATCGTAAAAGTATTTCATACACAAGCCCTCATTGCCCTTGTACGGTGCGATAGCGAAAACATCGCCGCTTGCACCGCTGCCGAGAAACTCAGTGACTTTGATACCTTTCGAGAGCAGACAGGTTATTTCTGCCTTTGACAATGATTTTTCCATAATTTCACCTCTCAATCCGCTTCCGCAAGCGCACGTTCAAGGCAAGCGATGTTTAAACCAAAATCCTCATAGCCCTGTTCGATAATGCGGTAATAGCTGGACGTCGGCGGGTAAAGGCGGCTGCGGTTCATTATGTAAATCATCGTGTCCAACGTTACGCCGTCCACCTCCACCTCCACAGTTTCTTTGCGGTAGAGGCGTGGAAATCCCTCGTAGCGGTCAAGCGCTCTTTCGCAATCCTCATCGATTTCCCAGACCGCCACAGGCACTTCGTTACCCTCACACGGGAAAACCGTTGCAACGCCGCAAAACGCCAAACGGTAGCCTTTCAGCGTACCGCTGCCCACCACCGCAGCGGTGGGACAACGAATTGACATCTGCTTCATATTCAAGTTTGAGCCGTAAGCAACATATAAACTCATGCTACTCTTCTCCTTTCTGTTCTTTCGGATTTAAAATTCTTCATCAGTTCTTCTCTTACACTTTTGAATTTTTTACCGTTCAAACCGATCTGCTGCAGCCAAGAACGGAACTGTGTCTTCTCGTCCGCCTTGCTTCTGCTTGTGTACGCTGCGCGCTTGAGCATAGTTGCGTGCTGGCACATAGCCAATACAAGGTAAATGTATGCCTTAACCTCTTTATCATCGACTGTGCTGTTGAACATGCGGAATTCGACCCCCTTGTTCTGCCAGAGGCTATGGAGATTCAGTGCGTGATAACGGGAATCGTGATAACGAAGATAAGAATCATAATTGTGGGCTCCGTACCATTTCTGCTTCAAATCATTGATAGAGATGATTCGGCTGCTGTTGATTTCCGACAAGAACCTGCCGTCCACCCCTTTGCACCACCTGTTCCTTCTACTGTTCGAGACATTGAGCGCCTTAAACAACAAGTCCTCCTTGCACGCCATGAGATTCACAAGATTAAGGATATGTCTCTCGTTCATGGCCTTTACATCAACATGAATATGCAAACCGCAGCTCGCATTAACCTTCATACCTCTCTGCTTAAGTGCATTGATGATTTTGCAGATGGTAGGAATATCCTCTGCGGAGCAGATTGGCGTAACCAATTCACAACGGTAATAATCCAAAGGCTTGTTGCTGTGTTCGGGAACAGGCGAAATGCTCGCGTCTCTCATCACGGTCCACTCTCTGCCGGCACTGTCTTTTACAATATGCCTGTGGTAACCTCCACCTACATATTTCTTCTCGGTACCCAGCTGCTTAGCAATGACATTTGCTGCCGATCCTCGTGCGATCCCGGTAAACTCGAGCTCGATACCGAAGCGGAACTTCGTCGGATCCTTTTCTCTGTCACAGAGCTTGTGGTATGCCCCGGAATAGAGATAGGTCAAAAATGCATGGTAGGAA
>ONYN01000309.1 GCA_900322085.1 uncultured Eubacteriales bacterium
CTGTCTTTTGCTTTCCTGTCTTTTGCTTTCCTGTCTTTTGCTTTCCTGTCTTTTGCTCACTCATATTGCCTACTGTCCTTCCCTCTTATATCTCTTTATACTGCTTGAGCACCTGCCGGCCGTTATCCAGCAACTCCTGCAAGCGGTCGATTTCGTCCAGAACGGCCCTCTTACCCGCTTCGGTGATGATGTATTCCTTCTTGCGGTCGCCTGACTCACCGCACTCGATGATCCAGCCCTTGCCCAGCAGATTGTTGATCGCTCCGTAAAGCGTTCCGGCGCCCAGTCTGACACGGCCGCCGCTGATTTTCTCAACATTTTGAATCACACCGTAACCGTGCAGCGGCGTGTAAAGCGAAATCAGTATGTAATACACCGCTTCGGTAAGTGCGCCTTTGCTCTCGTTCATAGTATCATTCCCCGTAAATATCAGATTTTGCCCTGTCTGGCAAATTCAAAGATATCGCCTGTCAACCTGTTGATCTGGTCAATGTCGCAGGGGATATCCTTCGATGTGTGTATCAAAGGCAGATAGAGCAGTCCCAATGCGGAATGTTTCGTGTAGCTCACCATCACAGAATTATTGAAATTGGCGTGGTCGCTCAAAAAAATCATCATGCTGCGCTTTTTGACCGGATTCTGTCCCGCCTCATCGAACGCCTTGACAAGCGAATTGACAATCCCGGTATTCTTTGTGGAAGCAAATGTCAGCACATCGCCATGACCCACACAGTCGAAATTGATCACCTTGGTTCCGCTCAGATCTATGCCGTTCTTTTTGCAATGCTTGGCATATCCCCCGGAACCCAGCAGTCCCCATTCCTCATTGTCAAAAAAGACAAAGCAGCACTTTTTCTTCATTTCCTCATCGGCCGCCACCTTTTCCGCCATGGCAAGCAGCGAAAGTACACCGCTTGTGTTGTCGTTGCGATTGTTTTTGTTTTTGAACACCATGGATATGACCATCACAAGCAGCATGGCCAGCAATCCCAGTTCGCCGAGAATAAACGCCGTGTCAGACGACAGATGATCCATTAAGAGCGTATTGACCAGGGGAATTCCAACGCACAATGCGATCATAATGATCATGAGAAAAATATTCGCCCCGGCTTGTCCCCACAGCCACGATGAATGAAGCATCCAGCCGGTTTTACCGGGAGTGTCGTAGTGGGCTGTGAACATGTATTCCGCGTGAGGATCGCCCACCAGCAGATTGGTTCCCGAGGCATTGATTTCGGTGATCTGGTCGTCGGTGTATCCCATTTTGACAAACGCGGCGCGAAGTGTGCCACGAAGGGCTTCTTTTTCCTTCCTGTTGAATCGGGTGGGATGGCTTTCAAAAATTTCCTGTGCTTTCTGATGTGTGACTGACATGGTGAACCGCTCCTTTTTTAATCGTATTACGTAATCCGATATTGCGTTAAGCGATATATCGGATTACGTAATTAATATATCACTATCCGATACATTTGTCAAGCTTTTTTTCAGAAAAATCCATTTTGATGGGTACGTTTGTTGCATTCATTCCGCTGCAACAAAAAACCGGACGAATCTTTCACTGACCGTCCGGCTTGATGATTTACGTTAAGTTTTATTTAAGAATCTCCAGAGAATACTCGATACTTCCGTCGTTGAGCAGATCGCTGACGGCAATCCTGTCGGAACTGACGTATAGGCAAGCATCCCTGCCAAATACAAACGCCCCTTCGTCTGCCAGTTCCTCCCGGAGCTGCGATGGATGGAATTCATCTGCAATATAGGCGCTCTTTGCCGCGAGCATTACCTGCGCGCAGCTCAGGCTGTCCGAACAGACCGACAGACAGCTCACGGAATTTTTGCACAGACCGTCCGAGGGGTCCACATAGGGAGTGATCATTTCTCCGTCTGCAAATTGATAGTAAAACCCGGCGTTCTGTCTGCCTTCGGGAAAATCGTGGAATACAACCACGCTTTTTACCTTACCGAAGTCTGCCACTGCCGCTTTGTAGATATTCTTCCCTACCCGGTCGTACAATGTGCCGCTTATGGATACATCACTGCCGCCAAGACTGCGTGTGAATCCGTCGGCGCAAGTAAGATATCCGTCTGTGAATCCTGCGGCGGCCATCCTTTCGGCCATATAGTCGGCGGCAAAGGCATTCTTCATCCAATAAAGGTCAACCAATCTTTCCATTCCGTTTTTTCCGGCGTAGTCAAGATACTCGTCCGAAACACGAAGCGTCGCCCGGTCGCCCTCCTCCAGCGCCACCGAAATCTGCTCCGGGTCGCAGGCAAAGGCCGCCATTTCGGCAAGAAGCTGACGGTGCTGCTCGTTTCTGTAGGGGTTCAGACCCTCCGCTTCCTCATCCGTGGCGCAAAAGAAAAGGGTTGTGTACTGCTCATAGATCGGCCCAAGAAAAATCTCCCTGCTCCCACAGTCATTCAGAAGCGCCAGCATATTCCAGACTTCCGGTGCCAGCGTCACGCTTTTGTTGACATTTGCGTTGAGCAGACTCAGCCCGTGGATTTCGTCATCCCGGACATCCGCGGAAAACAGCTTTTCCGCTTCGGAGGCCGCCTGCGTGTAAATGCCTGTCAATGCCTTCATCTGGGTGGTCGGAGAACTTCCGTCGGCGCCCGCGTTGAAGTTGAATACAAACTCAGCCGCGCAGCTCGGTTCGTTTGATGAATCCGCCTCGACCTCGGTCCAGCCAGGCTGCCTTGTCAGCAGCCCGTTCACAGCCCACACCAGCGCGGCAATGCCAACGGCAGCAAGCAATACTGCCGCTGCCGTTCTTTTTTTCATATGATCTCCCCGCAGGTCAACGTGTTCCACCCGCGGCTCAGAGGAATACCCCCTGCCTATGTTAAAAAGTCCCATATTGTCACATCATTGCCATCCAGAGCATCAGCAGGAATATGGCGACGATGGCAGCCAGCAGTCCTATGCCGATCAATGCGCCCTTGAGGCATGCCTTGAAATTGCGGATATGGTTGTGCTTCTTGAATATCAGTCCGACGATAATTCCGATAATGGGCAGGAAGAAAGCTCCAATGGTGTACCATAGGCTTCCGGTGTCATGAAGCGGAGCGTTCAATATCGCCTCGTTGACCACATCTCCCGTCTCCGGCTCCTGTGCGTCGAGCCTGGCCTTCTCCTCGGTGGTAAGAATGGTAACCGGCTTGATGGGTTCGCCCTTTTCGCGGATTTTCTTGTATTCGGCGATCTCCGAGGGACTGCCGTAGACAAAGTGATTGTTGCCGATGTCGCACAGTTCCGGCTTTTCGGTGGAGTAATCGTGAATGGACGGGGCGTATGTGTAAAGCTGCTTGTTCTTTTCGAGCAGCGGGTCAGGAATCGGGATGGCCGAAATGAGCGAACGGGTGTAGGGGTGAAGCGGGAAGTCAAAAAGCTCCTCCGCGTCGGCAATTTCCACGATGTCGCCCTTGTAAATGACGGCAATATGGTCGGATATAAAACGCACGATGGAAAGGTCATGCGCGATAAACAGATACGAGGTGTCTCTCTCCTGCTGGAATTTCTTCATCAGGTTGAGTACCTGCGCACGGATGGAAACGTCGAGCGCGGAAATCGGCTCATCGGCGATGACCAGCTCCGGCTCCATGACCATAGCGCGTGCAAGGCCGATTCTCTGCCGCTGACCGCCCGAAAACTCGTGAGGATAACGGGTCAGATGCTCAGGGAGCAGGCCGACTTCCTTGATGATTTTCTCCACCTTGCGCACGCGGTCGGCTTCGTTTTCAAAGAGATCGAAGTTGTACAGACCCTCCGAAATGATGTAGTCGACGGTGGCACGCTCATTGAGCGACGCCGCGGGATCCTGGAAAACCATCTGGATATTTCTGATAACCTCGCGGTCGAGGCTGCGCGGAATTTTGCCCGAAATGCGCACGCCCTTGTACAATATCTCACCGTCGGCACAGGGATTGACGCGGATCACGGCACGGCCGATCGTGGTCTTGCCGGAGCCGGATTCGCCCACCAGTGAGAAGGTCTCGCCCTTGTAGATGTTGAAGGAGGCGTTTTTCACCGCCTTGACGGCGTTGTCGCCCTTGCCGAAGGTGATATCCACGTTCTTGACAGACAGGAGTATCTCCTTGCCGTTTTCATCTATTGGTCCGTGCTCCGGCAGAGTCGTGACGTTTGTTTTGTCATTTTTGTTTTTTTGCTCTTTTTTCACAGCGGACACTCCTATATATTGAAAGCTTTCATCAGCTTTTCGTGAATACCCTGAATAGCTTCCGGTTTTTCAATGTGAGGCGATCTCGGGTCAAGCAGCCATGTCTTGGCAAAGTGAGTTTCCGTCACTTGGAACATCGGCGGCTCCTTCAGGGTGTCGATCTTCATGCAATAGGGATTTCGGGGAGCGAAGGGGTCGCCCACTATCGTATTGTAGAGCGAAGGCGGTGTACCCGTGATGGAATAAAGCTCGGTGTTTCTCTGCGCAAGCTGCGGCAGCGACGAAAGCAGCGCCCAAGTATAGGGGTGACGCGGGTCATAAAACACCTCGTCAACCTTGCCAAGCTCCACGATCTGACCGGCATAAAGCACCGCAACGCGGTCGGCAATGTTGGCCACAACGCCCAGGTCGTGAGTGATAAATACGATGGTGTAGTTGAATTCCTTTTGCAGGTCCTTGAGGAGCTTGAGTATCTGCGCCTGAATGGTAACGTCCAGTGCGGTGGTTGGCTCGTCGCAGATGAGTATCTTCGGCTGGCAGGAAAGGGCGATGGCTATGACGATTCTCTGGCGCATGCCGCCGGAATACTGGAAGGGATAATCATCAAATCGGTTTTCCGCGTTGGGGATACCGACCTTCTTCATCAGTTTCATCGCGCGTTCCCTTGCCTCTATTTCCGAGACATTCTGGTGCTTCATTATAATAGAGGTGATCTGCTTGCCTATGGTGATAATGGGATTAAGCGACGTCATGGGGTCCTGGAACACCGTGGCAATCCTTCCGCCGCGAATGTGCATCCAGTCGCGGGAGGACTTCAGCTTGGCCAGATTGAGCATTCCCATGCCGTGAAGCTGTTCGGGAGTCTCATCAAGATATCTCACAAGGAACGTGACATTTTCAAAAACCCCGCTGCGCTCCGAGCTGTCGCTCAGATTGACGCCCAGCTTCATGGCCTTTTTCAAGGCCGCCAGAAGCTTGCCCGCCTGTTTTTTGCGGGTGTGCGGCGTCATTCTGGCAGTGGAAAGCACGATTTCCTTGGCAATCATCAGATTGCGTTCCCGTGTCTCGGCGGAAATATCCTGCGCCGTCTCCTTGTCGTATTGGGAATGGAGCTGCTGCAAGCGGCTCTTGTATTGGTGATTGAATTCGGTATCGTTTGCGGCCTTGCGCTTCTGTTCCTTGACGGCTTTCTGCTTCTCGACTTCCAGCGCCTTGATCTTTTCGTCCATCCCGGCGATCTGCTGGGTGGTCTCCTTGATCTTGTCCTGCTGATTCTTGGGATCAAAGGTCTGTCTGAGATTAAAAAGCTCGGTGCGTTCAAAATGAAGGGTTTGAAGCCGTTTTTCAAAGCTCTTCTCGTCTTCTTCGCTCAGGGTGCCGTGCGCCTTCTTTGCGGATTCCAGCTTGAGCATCTCGCGGTAGGTTGCGCTGCCGTTTTCCAGCTTGGCATATTCGTCCAGCTTTGCCCTGTATTCCTCCACCGCCTTTTTGTTCTCCTCGCTGAGGGGAACAACGGTGTCGTTGAGTTCGTCGTCATTAAAGACAAGGCTGCCGTTGTCGATAAATCCGTTGGCGTCGAGCATGCCGGCAAAGGTCTTGGTAAAGACCGACTTGCCCGAACCGGATTCACCGACGATGGCGATGGATTCATTTTCGTATATATCCAGCGAAATGCCGCGGATAGCGGTCAGAATTCTGCCGCGCACACGGAATTTCACCACCAAATCCTTGACGGATAACAAAGTCTTTTTGTCTTCCATTGCGCATGCCTCCCTTAAACGTGGGTTCTCGGGTCAGAAGCGTCACCGAGATTCTGACCGACAACATAAAGAACGATGGTGATGATCGAGGCGATGGCCACGGGGCTCCAGAATTCAAATTCCCAGCCGGGAGTCAGCATGGCCGGCTCGGCGGAATAGATCATCTTTCCGAGTGACATATCGCTCATGCCCATGCCGATGTACGACAGAAACACCTCGTAGGAAATGTAGGAAGGAATTTCGGTGGCAAGGAGCGTAACGATCACGGACGTCATAAAGGGCAGAATATTCTTTATGGCAATTCTGGTGATGGGCGTGCCGAGACATTTTGAAGCCAGATTGTACTCTCTGTCGCGGATGATAATAACCTGCGTTCTGATGAAATACGCAATTCCCAGCCAGCCCGTCACTGTGAGGGCAAATACCATCGTCCAGAAGTTAGCGGAAAAGATGAGTATGAGAACCGAAATGAGCAGGATATACGGAACATTGCCAATGATATTGTAGACCTCGTTCATCACAATATCGACCTTTTTGGAAAAGCCCCAGATAGCTCCCACCACAACGCCGACCGTCATATTGATGGCAGCGCAGATGAAAGCGAGCGATATGGAAATTCTCGCGCCGTTCCAGATGGCGTCAAAGGTGGATTCGCCCGAAGCGCCGGAACCGAGTATCCAGTGAATATTGGCGCCCATTCTTTCCATAGCAAGCGACGGCGAAAGATGCTTGGTCGCACCGTTGAGAATATTGGCAAAACGGTCATACCCGGAGAAGAGCGGGTATATGTAGGAGAAGATAATGATCAAAGCGAGTATCGAAAGCATGATAATATTGATTTTCTTTTTGAAGAAGACTCTGAAGACCGAGTTCCAGTAGGAATAACGGGGAGCGGTTATTTTTTCCGATTCAAGATTGTCGTGAGAAATCGGAGTAAAAAGTTCCTCCTCGGAAAGACCCAGATCGTCAAGCGCAACGAGCTTCTGTGCATTATACTGATCCTTCATCCTGCCTTACCTCGCTTTTGTGTTGAATGAGATTCTCGGATCGACCAGTGCCATCAGCACGTCGCCGAGTATTATGGAAATCACGGACAGCAGCGCATAGAAGAGGGTCACGCCCACTATAACGCCGTTATCGTAGAAATTGATTGCCTTGGTTAAGAGGTTGCCCGCGCCGGGAACTACGTAGACGCGCTCTGTGATGATAGCGCCGACCAACGCGCCCAGAATGCTGCCGGGAATACCGTGTACAATGGGGATAATCGCGTTTTTCAATATGTGCTTGGAGAATATTTCATCCTCCGAAAGGCCTCCCGAACGGGCAAATTTGACATAATCGGAATTCATCTGGTCGATCATGTATCTGCGCAGCCAGTTCATAAGTCCCGCCACCGACGGAAGCGCCAGCGAGATGATAGGCAGCACGAACATCAGCCAGTTTCCCTTTTCCATTTGAAATGTCGTGGGAAGTCCTATTTTGCCGCCGATTGCCTTGAAGAGGAAGATATAAGCCAGCGAAGGCACAGCGGTGATAAAGATAACATACAGCTTGCCGATCTTGTCAAAGAGCTTATCCTTTCTTCTGGCCATCATCACGCCGAGAGGCAGACCCAGCATATAAGCGAGCGCCGTGGCAATGATGCCGATGACAAAGGAAAAACCGATCTTTGACATGTTGCTTTTTCTGGTCATGACATTGGTGTAGTTATCCGTATAGCGTTCTTTGTAAACCACACTGCTTTCCAGTGAGCCTGCCACATAGGTGGCCGTGTGGAGATCGTCAGCCGATTGCTCGACATGACCGGTGGGATAGACAACCGTGCCGGGTACATAAGAACCCTGCGAACGGTTCATTGTGTCAAAAACATCGAGTCCCAGGTTGACCGTGTAGGATGTACCGAGACTGATCGTCATTAAATTCTGGTGGATATAGGGGAATTCGTTATCGCAGTAGAGCAGATACTTGTGCTTGGTGCCGTTTCCGATAATAGCAGGTGAAAACGTGTCTCCGCCGTAAGCGGGATCGAACCACGTGAAGGTAATTCCCCTTTCGCCTACAGCCTCATCTTCCACGGCATGGATGTTGTCGATCGTGACAATGCCCTTGAGGTAGCTCCACAACCTGTCCAGAATGGGTTTGTCCCTGTAGGCAAAGAGCTGCTCTTTGCCGCCGGCGGCGTATTTCTGCCCCAGCATCATGGCGTCAAGGCGAGTGACGGTGTAGCCCTTGGCGGAATATGTCTCTTCAAATTTCTTGACATATTCCTTGGTCGCACCTCTGTCATTCAGCGCCTTTTTGCCGAGTTTGACGGCATCAGCCCTTGTCTTTTCATCTATTTCGCCTGAGTTTCTCAGGTCAAGCAGATAGTCGGCATACGGCACATAGTCCAGATAGCCGAATTCTTCCCATTTCTGATATTTGTACGCAATTC
>ONYN01000145.1 GCA_900322085.1 uncultured Eubacteriales bacterium
GTTAATAATTTTATATGCGGTTTTCCCGATTTATCAACAATAATTACAATTATTTACATTTTTTTAAATGACTTGACAATTAATTGAATTAAGCCTATACTTGACTTGAAAGCGCTGATGTGTGTTTTTATGTTGAGAGAGTGCGGAAAGGCGCTTTCGCTTTTTTTAAAAAAATCTTCAAGAGAGGTAATTTTTATGTCAAAACGTATGAAAATGTTGATTATGTCAACCGCTGTTGCTCTTTTGGTGCTGATGATCGGCACAACCGTGATGTCTACAGTGATGTTAATCAATCAGGTCAAGATGAATAAGCTCTACAGCTCTTTCATGGGCTATGTCGAGGACCCCGCGCAGGAGGATGATGTTGTCATTGGACAGGAATATGTGATAAAATCCACCCTTCAGATTTCCGACGCGTATAAGTCGGGCGATACGTCCAAACTGGATGACCGAGACAAGGAAACCCTCGACATGGCAACTGCCGTCCTAAAAGAAATCATCACGGATGATATGACGGATTATGATAAGGAAATTGCGGTTTATAAGTATCTCACGTCCGGAATGAGAGCCACTACCGGCATTCTCACCGTCATCAATGATGGAAGCGAAGATAACGACAATCCTCACGACGTGCTTAAAAACCGCACCGCAGTCTGTGTCGGATACGCCACTACATTCAGAATGTTCATGCAGATGCTTGACATTGAGTGTATGGTGGTTCACAGTTCCGGTCTTGGTCATTCCTGGGATCTGGTCAAGCTGGACGACGGCTGCTGGTACCATACCGACTGCTACATGGATTCCGATTCAACCAATTTCAGAAACTTCAATATGGATGATAAAACATGCCGCCAGAGCCACGAATGGAATACTTCCTTCTTCCCGTCGGCAAACGGCAAAAAGTACAACTACATACTCTCGGTCTGCAAGGAGATAAAGGATCTCTACGCCATTCCGAAGTGGGTGATGGAAGCCATCAAGAACAAGGACACCGCTGTGAGCTGTACATTCAAGAACAAAATCACGTCGGAAACGGAGTATCTCGCAAAGTACATGGTGGAACAGCTTGACAGCTCCATTTCGGGTACAGATAAGTATTACACCCAGTATCAGTGGATTGTCAATGACGAGGGAGAATATGTGCTTTGCTATTATTTCTCATACAACGATGACTCGTCTGAATTCCTTACCGAAAAGCAGAGACAAAAGATTGACAACAAGATCAACGACGTTCTCAACCAGTATGATTTCTATGACCGGGCATACGAAGGATAATGCATGGCCAAAAGGAGGCGCACTCATATGACTGCTATCAAAAAGACAGTGGCGCTGGTTCTCTCGATGTTCATTCTGTGCGGGATTTTTACCGCGTGCGGCGACGATGCTGAGGAAATAAGCATGTATGACCTCAACCGGGCATTGCTTGAGGCCGCCGGAAATCCGGAGGATATGAAATATGCCAGCAGTTCCGACGCCAATCCCCAAGATCTGCTCGCGCATGTTTCCGGCATAGATTACGGCAAGGTGAAGGCTTTCTTCATCACCTATGCCGCCAACGGTACAGGCAACGCCGATGAAATTGCCGCGATTCAGGTCAAAAAGAAGTCCGATCTCAATGAAGCGGCGGCTTCGTTGAGAATACATCTCGACACACGCAAGACCCTGTACGCAACCTATGACAAGTCCCAGCTGCCCAAGCTGGAAAAGGCCAAGGTGATCACCCGCGGAAATCTTGCGATACTGATTGTATCCGATCAGGTGGATAAGATGGAAAACGCCTTCTATCAATTCTTCAACGATTAAGCCGGGAGGGAATACACAATGGTTTTCAGCAGCGCGGTTTTTCTGCTGATATTCCTGCCTGTGGTGCTGCTTGTGTACTATGCGGTTCCCGACCGCGTGAGAAATCCGGTTTTGCTCGTTTCGAGCCTGCTGTTTTACGGCTGGGGCGAACCAGTGTATATACTGATCATGCTGTTTTCGACGGTATTTGATTTCAGCAACGGACTTATGCTGGAATGGCTCGATCGGAGTGGAAAACCCGACAGGCGAAAGTGGGTGCTTGTGCTTTCGCTTGTCGGAAATCTCGGTATGCTTGGATTCTTCAAGTATACCGATTTTCTCATTAGCAGCGTCAACGTCCTGACAGGACAGGGATTTGATTTGCTTGGCATTGCTCTGCCGATAGGCATCTCCTTTTACACCTTCCAGACGTTGTCCTACACCATCGACGTCTACAGGAGAGAAATCAAGGCACAGCACAATATTCTGGATTTTGGCATGTATATCTGTATGTTTCCCCAACTCATTGCCGGGCCTATTGTAAAATATCGCGACATCGAACGGCAGCTCAGAAACAGACGGTTGAATTCCGACCGGATTTGCGCGGGGATATTCCGTTTCACACTGGGACTTGGCAAGAAGGTGCTGCTGGCCAATTCACTTGGAATGGTCTGGGACGAAATTTCGGCGCAGAACGGTAAAACCGCGGCATTGACGGCATTGATCGGCGCGGCAGCCTATATGCTGCAAATATACTTCGATTTCTCAGGGTATTCCGACATGGCGATCGGCATCGGCAAAATGCTTGGATTTGATTTTCTGGAAAACTTTGACTATCCGTATGAGTCGGTGAGCGTCACGGAATTCTGGCGCAGATGGCACATTTCGCTCGGCTCCTGGTTCAGGGAATATCTCTACATTCCGCTTGGCGGGAACCGCAGGGGACTTCCCAGGCAGATGCTCAATCTGCTGATCGTATGGTCGCTGACAGGTTTGTGGCACGGCGCAGGCTGGAATTTTGTGGTATGGGGGTTGTATTTCTTTGCTCTGCTCGCCGTTGAAAAGCTGTTTTGGCTGGAAAAGCTCAAAAAAGCTCCGGCGGTTGTGGGAAGAATCTACACGCTGCTTGCGGTGCTGGTGTCATGGGTGATATTTGCCTGCGATGATATCGCAGCCGCGGGACGGTACATTCTGTCAATGGTGGGAGCGAATGGCTTTGCCGATGCGGCGTCGGTCTATTATCTCAGGGAATATTTTTTCCTGCTGGCAATTGGCGCTCTGCTGTCGGTGAGCTTTGTCAGACGGCTGGTGTCGAAGGAACTCAGAGCCCTCCCGGATGAAGGCAAGCGCTTCGGCGTCAAGGCGGCAGTCGGCGGTGTACTTTACATCGCGTCGCTGCTTGCGGTGATAGGCAGCACATACAATCCATTCTTGTATTTCAGGTTTTGATGATGAAAAAAATGATTGAAAAAATGAATTCAAAGACAATCTGTATCGCTTTGTTCGTCGGGTTCCCGCTGATACTGATGCTCGCGATCTGTCTGGGCAGGGACAGAAGCATCTCTGCCAATGAAAACAGAGTGCTGAAAACACGTTCGGATATAAAGTACGACTTTTTCGACGGAGAGCTTCAGGATGACCTTGAGAATTACCTGTCAGATCAATTTCCCATGAGGGACAGGCTCAAGGGGGCCGAGACCGGCATGAAACTGAGACTCGGCGCGGGTAGCATAGGCGGCGCGTATATAGGCCACGGAGGCAGACTGTTTCAAAAGATACTCGACAGCGATGTGGACAAAGAAAAGTGCGTAAGGTACGCCGCGCGAGTCAATCGCATCGCGGAGCAGACCGGAATTGAAACGTATGTCATGTACGTTCCGTCGGCAGGGATATCGCTGAGGAACAGTCTGCCATACGGTGCGCCGATGTACGATTACGACAGCCTTTACGCCGCGCTCACAAAGGAACTCGGCTCGGTTCACATGATCGACCTTCGGAAGGCCCTGTCAGGAGTGCCGGAATACTATTATGCCACCGACCACCACTGGACGGCGAAAGGCGCCGCGCAGGCTTATTATGAATGGCGTGCCGCTCATGGCGAGGAATCTTCCAATGAGAACGCGCCCGAGATATTCACCGTGAGCGAAAGGTTTCGCGGAACGCTGTGGTCAAGAGTCCCGAGTGAGTCGATAGGATATGAGAAACTTCAGGCTCCCCGGGTTCCCGATGGGATTACGGTGGAAGCTGACGGACGTGAAACAGAGCTGTACGATTATTCCGCGCTTCAGACCAAAGACAAATACAACTTCTTTGAAGGCGGCAATCACGGCCTATTGACGCTGACCAACCCGGACGTTGCAGAGGAGAGGACAATTGTGATACTGAAGGACTCCTTTGCCAACAGTTTTTTGCCATATATCGTCAATGACTACTCGAAGATCATCATGGTCGATGAGAGATACGCGTTTATTGACGTGGCTCAGATCGCAGTTGAAAGCAATGCCGACGAGATCGCTGTCATAAGAGAGATCGTTTCGGCAGGATAATTTTCGCATTGAAAAGACACCGTTTTCTTTTCCGCTATGTGCGCGGGGGAGAAAACGGTGTTTTAGGTATACCGCTCAGGATATTTCTATCTGAGGGTGCTTGTCTGAGTCGAGATATCGGAGAAGCGTGGTCATGTCGTCAGCGGAAATCCTGATTTCGCCGTAGCCCGGCTCCATTTTTCCGTCAGCACCTGCGCCTTCGAGAAAAATGGCGGAGCCTTTGCCGGGCTGCGCGCTGTTTTTTGACAGGCAGTCTCCGTTGAAACCAAAGGCAATGCGATAAGTGACTTTCTGATCCGCGAATTTCTTCATCATACTTTCACAGCTTGTCCAGTCCTTGTAATCCGCCCCGGCGCTTTGCCATGTATTGTAATAGGCAGAAGCGGAATCATCAATCCAGACAGTGTTTTCGTCCACCTTTTTAAATGTCAGCGCAGTGTCGGGTTTTGATGTGCCAAAGACAAACATAATATCAAATGTGCCGGCGGGCGTGCATTTATCCCCCTCCGCTTTTTGAGCGGAAATGCCGTTTTTTCCTATGTATGCCGCTGCGGAAAGCACCTGTTTCCATTGGGCGGTCTCTTCATCAAAAATTTCAAGGCGCAGTCTGGCTTTGGAACCGTCGGATTTGACATGGATCATCTGAGCATGGTACGGAACATCGACCGCTTTGGACGAAAATTCCTCTTCGGCAGAAGGCGCGGAAGCTACTGTTTCAACAGAAGATGCCGGTCCGGCCGAATAAGACGAAATGCCTGTACCGTTATCGGAAGAGGAAGGTGATGTGGTCCGGACATGGTGGAATAACAGGTCACGTCGGAAATAGAAGAGACCGCCGACAAGAAAAAGCATGGATGACAGAATGACGAGCATAATCATAGCCATGCCTGTTCCGCGTTTTTTTCCGACAATTTGCGTATTATTTTCCGCGTTTGGCGAAAGGGGCGCAAAAGAACCGTCGGGCGGAATGGTGGGGTCATCTGTATGGTCTGTACCAGAGGCAACGCGGGCTCCGCACATCTGACAGAACAGATAATCCTCGTCAACAGGAGCGCCGCAGTTGGGACAGAGTGGGGGAGTACCGCCGCTTTCCGCCTCCACCGAGGAAATTCCGCATACCGGACAGAAATTATCGTCAGGTTCCATCTGCGCTCCGCAGTTATTGCATGTCAAGGTTCATTCCTCCAAGAAGATGTTTTGTGATGATAATAATTCACGATGTATGATTGCTTTTGAGATTATTATACATGAGATCGCAAATGATGTCAATGGAGGATGAGAAGGATATGATCAATTAAAACAAATGAAAAAGATTTACTGTGAGGGCGGCAAAAATCATTCCGGTAAGATCGGCTGTCAGTGCCGCCGGAAGTGTGCAGCCGGTTTTTTTGAGTCCGATGCTGCCGAAATAGACCGTTATGGTGTAAAAGGTAGTCTCGGTGGATCCCATCATTACCGAAGCAATCAGGCCGGCATTGCTGTCGGGGCCGCATGAATCAAAAATGCTTTTCAGAACGGCGATTGCTCCGCTGCCCGAAATAGGTCGTATGAGCATCAGCGGCAGCGTTTCGGACGGAATTCCGACCGTTTGCAGGAGCGGAGCGACGGTCTGTCCGATGGCGTCAACAGCGCCGGATGCGCGAAGCATGGAAACGGAGAGCGTCAGCGCCGTGAGAACCGGCATGATTCGGACTGCCGTATTCAGTCCTTCGCGTGCTCCGTCCGAAAAGGCGTCGAATACGTCGATTTTTCTGATGAGTCCGAAAATGATGATTCCGGCGGCGAATACGATGACGATGTAATTGCCCACTATCGGCAAGCTCCTTTCATTA
>ONYN01000269.1 GCA_900322085.1 uncultured Eubacteriales bacterium
ATCACCAAGGCGACCATTGCGGGCTACGATTCCTACGGCATGTGCTGTTCCGAAGCGGAACTCGGCATCAGCGCCGATAATTCGGGCATTATGGAGATCACCGACGATCTCCCCCTCGGCACCGACCTCAAATCGGTCTATGATATCGAGGACGTAGTGTTCGAGGTGGACAACAAGTCCCTCACCAACCGCCCCGACCTTTGGGGTCACTACGGCATCGCCCGCGAATTTGCCGCGCTGACCGGTCATCCCCTCAAACCCATCGAGCGGGTGGATACGTCGGTTTACAAAGACCTGCCCCCCGTCGCCATCGACATTCAGGACACCGAACACTGCTACCGCTATTCAGGCATGAAGGTGGAGAACATCACTGAGCATGTCAGCCCCGTGAATATGAGAATCCGTCTTTTCTACTGCGGCAGCCGTGCCATCAATCTGCTCGCCGACCTGACCAACTATCTGATGATGGAAGTCGGACAGCCGATGCACGCTTTCGACCGCCGCAAGGTGGATCAGGTGGAGGTCAAGCGCTTTGACGCGCCCTTCACCTTCAAAACCCTCGACGGCAACGAGAGAAACATCGACGAAAACACCCTGATGATCTGCTCCAAGGGCGAGCCTGTCGCCATCGCGGGCATCATGGGCGGTCTGGACTCCGAAATTGAGGACGACACCACTTCCCTGCTTCTCGAATCCGCCAATTTTGACGGCGTGTGCGTCCGCAAATCCTCCCAGCGCCTCGGTCTGCGCACCGACGCGAGCATGCGCTATGAAAAGATGATCGACCCCGAAATTACGGTCGTCGCCATCGAACGCTTTATGAAGCTGCTCATGGACATCGACCCGGATGTGCAGGTCATCTCTTCCCTCTCCGACAGCTATGTCAGACAGTACGACAAGATCGAGCTGACCTTTGACAAGGCGTATGTAGACCGCTACACCGGCATCGAGATTTCCGACGAACAGATCATCAACACCCTCACCGCGCTGGGCTTCGGCGTGAAGCACGAAGGCACCGGCTTCGACGTCACCGTCCCCTCCTGGCGCGCGACCAAGGACGTGACCATCAAGGCGGACATCATCGAAGAAATCACCCGTATCTACGGCTACGACAATTTCAAAATCACCACCACCCTCAGCCCGCTGCGTCCCGTGCGCAAGAGCGTCAACAAAACCGACGAATATTACGCCAAAGACCTGCTGGTGGAGAAATGCAAGCTGCACGAAATCCACTCCTACATCTGGGCGGATTACAAGAAATTCGGCGAGCTGAACATCGAGGTAGAGGACAACGTAAGGCTCCTCAACTCCATCAATCCCGATCACGTCGTGCTGCGCAACTGCATGGTTCCCACCCTGCTCACCGTTGTCAACGAAAACAAATCCTTCGGCACCGAATACGGCGTATTTGAAATCGCCCGCGTCATCGACGGCGTAAAAGAAGACGGCACCTGCAACGAGCGCAAGAAGCTGGGCGTTGTCATGCTCAGTCGCGACTGCTCCGAAAAGACGCTCTTCTTCCGTCTGCGCGACATGCTCTCGCTGCTCATTGCCAACCTGCGGCACAAGACACTGCAATTTACGCATGTGGAAGCATTCCACAACTGGCAGCATCCTGTCAACACCAGCGAAATTGCCGTGGACGGCGTGAAACTGGGCTTTATCTCCACCCTGCACCCGCTTACCGCGTTCAAGATCGACAAGAAGGCTGCTATCGTTACTGCGGAAATTGACATGGATTGCTTCTCCGAAATCGGCAAGGACGACCTGAGCTTTGTTGAGCCTTCCAAATTCCCGGGCATCGACATCGACCTGACTATCCTCCGTAATCCCGATGTCACCTACAGTACAGTTGAATCGATCATTAAAGAAAACGGAGGCGAGTATCTCAACACCGTGACTGTCACCGATATTTACGACGGCATCATCAGCAGCATCACGCTGCGCCTCGGCTTCTCTTCTCCCGAAAAGACCCTTTCCATGACCGAGATACAGGAAGTCGTGTTCGGCAATATCGTTCCTGAGCTTGAAAAATCCGGAATCCTGCTGAAGAAGTAATTGTTCTTATCATCATTTTCACTTATACCAAACAGATCATAGCCCCGGAATTTTTGAAATACCGTGTGCTATGATCTGTTTTATTCGTTAAAAAACACAAAGCAAAAGCCTCCGTATCAGAAAATCAACGGAGGCTTTTGTTTTGCTATTTATTTTTGAGGAGGAGAGATGTAATCATTTTCAAATGCACCGGGCGCTTATCAATTTCCGATTGCATTTATATGATATAACATAAACGCAGTGAATATGTTAAAAAATTTTTACGAAATTGATAACATTTACAAAAATCCATAAAATTCCTCCCGATTTCTATGCAAACAAGCAATCATGCAAGAAACGGGAGGAATATTAGTAAAAATTATTCAAAAGATTCGGCTGCTTTTGTTTTCATTATCTCATCAAACTTTTTGCCGGTCATTTTTTCATTCTCGATGAGGTACTTAGCAACCTCATGCAGCTTGTCAACATGCTGTGTGAGAATAGCCCCGGCTCTCTTGTAGCCTTCCGCGATAATCGCGCGTACTTCGTTGTCAATTTCCTTGGCGATCTCGTTGGAATAATTGACAGTATGACCGAAGTCGCGTCCGAGGAAGACCTCATCGCTGTCAGAAGATCCGTACTGAATGGGACCGAGCTTGTCGCTCATACCGTACTTAGTCACCATCGACTTTGCTATTTTGGTGGCACGTTCAATGTCGTTGGATGCGCCGGTGGAAATATCGTCGAGAATCAGCGCTTCCGAGGCTCTGCCGCCCAGCAGCACCACGATATCCTCCTTCATCTGACCCTTCAGCTTGTAGGAGCGATCTTCCTGCGGCAGGCTCATGGTGTAGCCGCCTGCCATTCCTCTGGGGATGATGGAAATCTCATGCACGGGATCCTGCGTCGGACAATAATAGGTGACCACAGCGTGACCTGCCTCGTGATATGCTGTCAAGCGCTTTTCTTTGTCAGAGATTTTCTTGGATTTCTTTTCTGTACCTGCGACAACCTTGATAGTTGCTTCCTCAATTTCCTTCATTGTTATGGCCTTGAGGTTTCTTCTTGCCGCGAGCAGAGCAGCTTCATTCAGCAGGTTTTCAAGATC
>ONYN01000147.1 GCA_900322085.1 uncultured Eubacteriales bacterium
AGGCTTGCGCCGATCGACTCAGTGAATTCCACAACCACCACTTTTGTATTAAAGAAATATAAAGAGGACGGAATCATCATTTCGTCGCACGATGACGAAAGAGGAGTTGACGTCTTGTGATAGATTACGACGCGCTTGTCAACCGTACAGCACTTGAAATGCCCCCTTCGGGCATAAGGCGTTTTTTTGATATTGCCGCCGAAATGGATGATGTGATTTCGCTTTCGGTCGGTGAGCCGGATTTCCAGACCCCTTGGCACGTCCGCGACGTGGCAATTGATTCGCTTCAGAAGGGACGCACAGGTTATTCGCCAAACAGAGGATTCACCGCTCTGTGCAGAGAAATATGCAACTACTACAGCCGGAAATTCGGTCTGGATTACCATTACAAAACCGACGTTGTGGTGACGGTAGGAGGCTCGGAGGCCATAGATCTGGCGGTACGCGCGCTGGTGAACCCCGGCGATGAAGTGCTGATTCCTCAGCCGAGCTTTGTTTGCTATGACCCGATTGTCCGGCTTGCCGGAGCAAAGGCAAGCCCCATTGTAACCGGCAGAAACGATGAATTCCGTTTGATGCCCGAGGCTCTTCGAGCCGGCATTACGGAGCAAACCAAGCTATTGGTACTTCCCTTCCCGAATAATCCGACCGGAGCGGTCATGCGACGGGAACACCTTGAGGAGATTGCCGATGTTTTGCGCGGAACCAATATCCTGGTTCTGGCAGATGAGATTTATTCCGAGCTTACATACGGCACACCGCACGTCTCCATCGCCTCTATCGACGGAATGAAGGAGCGTACAGTGGTGGTCAACGGATTCTCAAAATCATACGCGATGACAGGCTGGCGGCTTGGATACGCACTGGCTCCGGAGCCCATTGTATCCATAATGACTAAAATTCATCAATATGCCATTATGTGCGCCCCGACGACTTCACAGCACGCCGCCATTGAAGCTTTGCGCAGCGGAGATGAGGATATTGCCCGGATGCGCAGCGAGTACGATATGCGCAGAAAGCTTGTTGTAAGCGGATTCCGTGAGCTTGGATTTGACTGCTTTGAGCCAGAAGGCGCATTTTATGTTTTCCCGAGCATTGCTTCAACCGGGATGACCTCCGAGGAATTCTGTCAAAAGCTGCTTTCACGCAAGCATGTCGCAGTTGTTCCGGGGAATGCCTTCGGTGTGTGCGGAGAAGGATATATCCGGGTGTCTTACGCCTATTCAACAGCACATATTAATGAGGCACTGAGAAGGATAGGTCAATTTCTCAAAGAAGAGAAAATATCTCAATAACACAAAGGATGAATTAAAATGATAGTTCACGCATATGCAAAGATAAACCTGACGCTGGATATACTGGGAAAGCGTCAGGACGGATATCACGATCTTGTGATGGTGATGCAATCGGTCGGATTGCATGATTCGGTTTCTGTAAAGCTGAATGACGATACACATATCAATCTGAAAAGCTCATCAGCTTTACTGGTAGATAATGAGAGTAATACCGCATATAAAGCCGCAAAAAATTTCTTTGAATTCAGCGGGATATCCGATAAAGGCGTTGATATTGAGATAGAAAAAAACATTCCTATGGAAGCCGGCATGGCGGGAGGAAGTGCGGACGCGGCAGCGGTTATTGTGGCATTGAATCATCTCTGCGGCACGAATTATACCGACAGTCAGCTTTGGAAGATTGGCGAGAAGGTAGGGGCGGACGTTCCGTTTTGCATTACAGGAGGAACGATGCTTGCCCAGGGCAAGGGGGAGATTCTCAGCCAATTGCCACAGCTGTCAGATTTTACTTACGCCCCTGTGATTCTGCTGTGCAAGCCTGATATCGGGGTTTCTACCGGAAAGGCATATTCAGCGGTCGACAGCTGTGATCCGTCTTTGCTGAAACGGCCTGATACAGCATCAATGCGTCTGGCGCTGTCAGAACAGGATGTTTCCGGCGTTGCGTCGAATCTTGGAAATGTATTTGAGCAGGTGCTAAGAATAGAAGAATGCGAGTGTATTAAAAAGATCATGTTGGAAGGTGGCGCGATCGGCTCATGTATGACAGGCAGCGGGACTACTGTATTCGGTATTTTTGACAGTGAAACGCTTGCAAAGCAGGCTGCCTTTACACTTAGTCGATCCTATCAAAGCACCTTTGTTACAGAAGCGGTAGGCTGTGGGTGTAAGATTATTTCAGATAAAGCTTTTTCTGCTGAATAAAAAGATATCCTCCGTCAATAATTATTTCGAATCGGTTCGGATAATTACTTATCGGAGGATATTTGCATATGAAAAGAATTAGCAGAATAGAAATTTCCCTGCTTGCGGCGGTGGTCTTTTCGGCGGTATTGAGTATATGTTCGCTCAATATAGAATGTGGTGAAATCAGGAGCAGTGTTTTACGTTTGCATGTACTTGCCAATTCTGACAGTCAATACGATCAGGAGCTTAAGCTTAAGGTGCGCGACAGACTGCTGGAAGTCAGTGAAGGCATGTATTCCAAAGCTAAGACAAAAGAGGAAGCGGTAAGTGTGACGCAGTCAAATCTTGGCCTGCTTCAGAGCGAGGCTGAAAAAGTACTTCGTGCTAATGGTTGCAATGATTCCGTGAGTGTGTCACTTGAGGAATGTTATTTTACCACACGGACGTACGGAGATGTAACGCTTCCCGCCGGAGACTACCAGGCGCTTCGGGTCATAATCGGCGAAGGCGCTGGACATAACTGGTGGTGTGTGATGTTTCCTCCGCTCTGTATCTCGCCGGCGTCTGAGAACGAGGCGGAGCTGGAAGATGTTCTCAGCGAGGAGCAGTTGGAGCTTGTTGAGGGCGACGGGTATGAGATAAAATTCAAATGTGTTGAGATGTATGAAGAATTCATGCAGTATGTCTCTGACAAGGTTCAATAGCGTTATCTTATAAACGCCATAACGCCGCGAATGCGGCGTGGGAATCCAAGGGGAACTTGTTCCTCCTGGCCCGCCTTTTTCCCAAAGCGGAGCCTTGGCGGGGTAGCCCTTTTTGCCTTCGGCAAAAAGGCAGGGGCAGAAGCCCATCGCTACGATGCACTGTGATGCAAATCGGGGTTGGGCGCAACAGATAAGGTGACAAATGAAGGTCTGCTTTCCCCAAAAACGGAGAAACAGCTTATGAATCCAAAACCGCAAAGCCACGTATTTACGCTACTTTTTCAATTTTACAATTACCTAAAATATATAATAGCAAAGGAGGATGTGTTG
>ONYN01000234.1 GCA_900322085.1 uncultured Eubacteriales bacterium
AACGGCGACCCCGACAGAGCAGCAGTTTATGACATCACCATCACCAACAAAGATAACAAGCCTCTTAAACTCATTGACGGCAAGACGATCAAGGTCAGACTTTCCGTCCCGCGTATCGGCAGAACAGTATCGTTCAGGCTGTATCACATCAGCGGGGACAGCGCCCAATCGGTTAGCTTCTCCATGAACGGCGGTTCTCCGGAATTCAATGCCAGCGGATTCAGTCCTTATGTGCTGACATGGCATGATATCAACTCCACAGGTTCCCCCGGAACAGGTGATGATTTCAGCCCGGTTATCTTCATCGTACTGATTCTCATATCCGCTTCGGCAGCGGCAGGCACTATCGCATACAACAAGCTTAAGACAAAAAAGAGTGCCGTTGAGGCGTAAATCACTGCTTGTTTGAGCTTGACATACAAGTAAAACGAAACCGTAAGTGATTATGAATAGTAATAAATAAGTCATGAGGGCAGACATTTTCGCCGTGATCAGCGTAATGTCTGCCCTTTGTCATTGACAATCTATAAGATAATCATTGAAAAAGCCGGTATCATGTGGTACAATGTAACCAATATGAAAATCTAAGAAATCAAGGAGAAACACAAAATGGTCGATCACGATAAAATCGTAAAAGCTGTAACCGATATTCTGGAGGCCGTCGGAGAGGATACGTCCCGCGAAGGTCTGCTGGAAACCCCCGAACGCGTTGCCAGAATGTACGAGGAGGTATTCAGCGGTCTCCACGATGACCCGAAGCGTCATCTCAAAATATTCAATGAAGACGATAAGGATGGCGAAGTGGTCATCGTCCGTGACATTCCGCTCTATTCCATGTGCGAGCATCACCTGCTGCCCTTTATCGGCAAGTGCCACATCGCATACATTCCCAAAAACGGCAAGATCATCGGACTTTCCAAATTTGCCCGCATTGTGGACTGCTTCGCCCGCAGACCGCAGGTGCAGGAACGCCTCACCGCCCAGATTGCCGACTTTCTCTATAAGAACCTTGACCCTATGGGGGTCGCCGTGGTCATTGAAGCGGAACATCTCTGCATGACCATGCGGGGCGCCAGAGCGGCCGGAAGCTCCACACAGACCAGCGCGCTCCGCGGAATCATGCGCAGCGACGCGCGCACACGCAACGAAGTGATGACGCTGCTCGCGGGAGGAAAAACGCTTTGACACAGCCGAAAATCTGGAAGATCGGCGGAGAGAAAGAGATCATTCTCGACCGCACTGTCATAATGGGCATACTCAACGTCACGCCCGATTCCTTTTCGGACGGCGGACGTTATTCCCGCACGGAGTCGGCTGTCGCAAGGGCATATGAAATGTCCGCTCAGGGAGCCGACATCATCGACGTCGGCGGACAGTCCACCCGCCCGGGACACACGCCTGTTTCCCCTGACGAGGAATGGAGCAGGATTGAGCCGGTGCTTCGGACACTTTGCAGCGACAGGAAACTGATCATCTCCGTGGACACCTATTATCCCGATGTGGCATTGAGGGCAATGGAATTCGGCGCGCACATCATCAATGATGTAACAGGCTTCCGCAATCCCCTCATGCGGAAATACGCGGCGCTTCACAAGGTCGGCTGCGTGATCATGCACGACGTTCCACTGGACGAGGGCGACGATGTATGCGCAAAGCTGACCGAATTCTTCCGCACACGCACTGCCGAATGTATATCAAACGGGATTGAACGGGAATATTTATGCCTTGACCCTGGAGTGGGATTCGGCAAGAGCTATGAGCAGAATTTGGCGATTGCCAGTCATTTCAGCCGAATTTGCTTTGAAAAATATCCCATGCTGGCGGCAGCTTCGCGCAAGAGAGTCATCGGCATGTCCTGCGGCAATCCACCGGCAGATCAGCGAGTGTCCGGCACCATTGCCTATCACACGGCATGCCTGCTTGGCGGCGCGGACATGATCCGCGTCCACGATATCCCCGAAGCGGTGCAGGCGGCAAGGGTCACAGACGCAATTACCAATTTCATATGATAAACAAAAAAACAGGGCAATATGCGTGCTTGGCATATGTCCTGTTTTTTGTTATAAAATATCGTCACGGCCGCAGAGCAAACAGCTTCGGGTTCTTGCCTCAGCATACTCTGCGGGACGATCTAAATGATAAGTGGCGGAAAGAAACAAAAAATTACTTCTTTTCCTCTTTGGTTACCAGTTCAATAATGCACATCTCAGCGGCGTCGCCTCTGCGGGGACCCTTCTTGATGATGCGTGTGTAGCCGCCGTTAACGCCCTCATATGCGGGAGCGATTTCGTCAAAAAGCTTCTTTGCTACGGTTTCTTTGGTAACGAATGCCATGACGTTTCTCTTGTTGGCAAGAGTGTTTGTCTTGGCCATAGTGATCATTTTTTCAGCCAGAGGCTGTACTTCCTTTGCTCGAGTAACGGTAGTTTCGATCTTGCCGTTTTCAAAAAGGAAAGTTACCATTGCTCTGAGCATAGCCAGTCTGTGATCGGAAGTTCTTCCGAGCTTTCTT
>ONYN01000149.1 GCA_900322085.1 uncultured Eubacteriales bacterium
ATGTGCCGCCGATGTACGGACAGCCGGCTCCGCAGCAGCAGTATGTGCCGCCGATGTACGGACAGCCGGCTCCGCAGCAGCAGTATGCACCGCCGATGTACGGACAGCCGGCTCCGCAGCAGCAGTATGCACCGCCGATGTACGGACAACCGGTTCCGCTGCAGCAGTATGTGCCGCCGATGTACGGACAGCCGGTGCAGCAATATGCGACGAATATGTATGTACAGCCCGTGCCTGTCTATCAGCCTCCGGCACTTCCAAAGGAGGTAATTGACCGCAAGCTGTTCCGCAAGCATAGTACACGCGTGGGACTGATGCTCATGGCGGATTTCGGATTGATGTTCGGCGTGCAGTTAGTGGTTCTGATTATTGCGGTTATAGTCATAATAGCGGCTAACAGCGAGGTGCTGTCCGGTGCGGGGGAAACAGCCAATTTTGTCGCGATGTTTACGCCTGTGCTGATGCTGGCGGGGGGGCTTTCGGCGATTGTCGGAAACATGCTGCCTTCCTCACTTCATCTGTACAAGTGGAGATATGAATTTGCCGATCCGTTCAAGGGAGACAGGCTCAGTCCCTTATTTACCTTGACGGCGCTGCTGACTGCGCTGGGACTCAACAGCGCTTGGGAGTATGTGTATTATTTCGGCAAGAAATGGTTTGAAGAAATCATACAGTATTCTCCCGCCGACAGCGATGTGCTTTACACACCTGAAACCCTGTCGCTTTTTGGCATTATTTGCTATCTTGTATGGGGATGCATTATTGCTCCTGTCACCGAGGAATACATGTTCCGCGGCGCGATGCTCCGGACGCTTTCCAAATACGGCTCAGGATTCGCGATAGTGGCCTCTGCGCTGGCATTCGGACTTATGCACGGCAACATGGCGCAGACTCCGATGGCATTCCTGATCGGGCTTGTATTGGGATATGTGGCAGCAAAGTCCGGCAACATCAGACAAACGATATTGATTCACATGGCAAACAATCTTCTTGCGTCATTACCGCAGATATTAAAGTATTTCCTGCCGGAATGGTACGATGTCTACGAAGCGTATGGGGAGTATTTTGATTTCTTCACAATGGCGTTTGCCGCCGTTGCCCTGATGTACTTTATCATGACGAGGGCAAGTGGCCTTGGCGCGAGGAAAAAGCGTATCGCCTCCGGTACGGAGGAAATATCGGGAGCGGAGCGCAGGTGGATCAAGCTGGAGGTGCCGGATGAAAGACGGCTTCCTCAGCTCGATTCGGTCAGGCATAAGTTTTGTCATTTTATCACATCGGGTGGCATGATCTTCTTCATCGTATTCTGTCTGCTGAGCATTTTCTTTGTCAGCTTCATGCCATATATTTTAGGCCAGTCATTCACAAATTTCGGATTTTAGTTTGATTTATTAAAAGGATGGTTCCTGTAAATGAAAAAATCGGTAGTTTTGTCGGTTTTATTAATTGTATCAATATTGACCTTTTCCGCCGTGCTGATGACAGCCGGATGTTCCAATTCAGATGAGAAGAATGAAGCGGTAACCAGTGTCGACGACGGCAGTGACGAATACATTGTCCGCCTGAATCAGGCGTTGGTGTCATTCACCGACTGTGCCAACCAATTCAGTGATTCTCTCGAGCAGGTGGCGGAAAGCAAGAGCGTTCCCTCCGATGCCCAGATAAGCGCGATTGACAGCAGCCTCGGCAAGCTGGAAAGGGCGTGCGAAAACCTTGACGGCATAGACGCTCCCGAGAGGTATTCTCAGGCGCAGCAGGCGATTAACAGTTCCATGTCCGATTATCGCACGGCCATTGACAAATGCCGTGCCTTGCTGGACTTTTATCGAGGCTATGACGAGCAGTTCCGCAAGTACAAAGATCCCGTCAAAGGCAGCGCCAAGATGAGGGAAAAGGGAACCGCGCTGTATGATGATTTTGCGCAGGCCATGAAGCAGGCAACCGATTCGTTCCGCAGCGCAAACGAAGCATACAGCAGCGTGAAACGGTAATTCATTATTGCGGAGAAACATAAGGAGGGATCACCATGTCGGAAAAAGAAGAAAAAAAACAGGAGAAATCAGCTTCTGAACCATCTGGCAAGGCGGCAAAAAATGACAAGAAAAAGAAGCCGACAAAAAAATACAATCTGCCTCGGCACAAGTTCTGGTTTGCAATCGGCAAGCCCCTGACAATGGCATATCTTAAAATTGTCGCGGGATTCAGACGCACCAAGAACAATTTGACCAAGCGTCCGTACATGATCCTGTGCAATCACGCCTGTGATCTTGACCCGCTGATGGTAATCAATTCTGTACCCGGAGTGGTTCACGCGCTGGCAAGCGACCATCTTTTCAAGCATCCCGTTTTTGGCAAATTCGTGGCGCATATTGCCAGCCCGATACCGATCGTCCGCGCACAGATGGATCTTAAATCCATCAAGGAGGCGATGCAGGTCAGAAAGGACGGGGGCAGTCTGCTGATCTTCCCCGAGGCAAACTGCTGCTTTTCCTCAAAGACAAGCTACATTGCGCCGGCGATTGCCAAGCTGGTAAAGCAATTCAAGATGCCTTTGGCGCTGTTCAACGTAAAGGGCAGCTATCTGACCCGTCCGCGCTGGAGCAGTTCATGGCGCAAGGGAAGGACCTCGTGCGAGCTGGTGCGTGTGATAGAGCCGGAGGAGCTTGCCGCTATGTCTGTGGACGAAATCTACAGCGCCATATGCGAGGCGCTTAACTTCAACGAGATGGAGTATCAGCGCGAGAAACATATATCGTTCAAGGGGCATGATCTGCTCGACGGAGCCGAGAGAATGCTCTATCAGTGTCCGAAGTGCGGCAGACTCATGGCGATGAAGAGTGAAGGCGACAGCATATTCTGTACCGAATGCGGCTACCGGGTTACCATGAACAGCGAGGGATTCTTCGAGGGCGAAAACGTGATATTTGATTCCTTTGACAAATGGGATGA
>ONYN01000151.1 GCA_900322085.1 uncultured Eubacteriales bacterium
ATATTTTGCCAAAATCCTCGTTAATACACAAAGTATTGCCTGCGGTTTTGGCTTCATCTGGCGAAAAATCTGACGGCGCAATCCGCACACGCGGAGATTCTAAACAGGCTCTAAGGTAGAAGGTAGTAGGTAGAAGGTGAAAGTGGTACAATGATAAGACTCAGCGGAAGAACGCAGAAATATATCGTTTACGGCGTGGAGCTGTTTGTGGTGTATATTATTCAGTTCACCCCCTCGCTGCTCCCGCAGTTCTTTGGGGAAAGCCCCATGCTGCTGACGGTCTGTGCCGTCAGCATAGCGCTTTTTGAGGGGGATGTTGCCGGCATGTGGTTCGGCATGGCGGCGGGATTGCTCATCGACGCGGGCAGTACGGCGCCGTTCGGATTTTACGGGCTGGTCAATCTGGTCATATGCTTCGGGTGCGGCATGCTGGTGATGTATCTCATGCGCAATATTCTGGTTACGTCGCTGATACTCGGCTTTGCGGCGGCGGTGATTGCCTCTTTTGCGCAGTGGATATGGATGGGTGGCTCAAGCGATCTCCTTTTCTTTATCCCCCATATCCTGCTTCCCCGCGCAGTGTATTCCACGGCGGTCATGCCGGTGTTCTTTTTCTTCAACAGGGCGATCACCACGCGGCTTTACGATGATTAAGTCTTACCTACCTACTACCTGATAAAAAGGAGGACGATATACATTGGATGCAAAACTGATCTATAAGCGCTGTGTCATGCTTGTTGTCATAGTGGCGACAATACTGGGCGCATATATATTGAAGCTTGCGGATTTTCAGATCATTCATTACACGGCATACGCGGATTCGGCGCTGTCCTATACGGCTTCCAGCATCAAGGTGACAGCCGCTCGCGGAGAGATTCTCGACCGCTACGGAAGAACCATCGCCTCCAACCGCATGGGTTACGCGATCATCTTTCAGGCGTCGGAATTCAACAAGCTGGAAAATCCCGAGCGCAACGAAATCATTTACCGGCTTACCCGCATCATCGACGAAAACGAGGGGCGCAATGAGGACGGCTCCCAGAAATGGGAGGATTCGTGTCCTTTGCTGGTGGACGGGCAGGGCAATGTGACCTTCGCCGAGAACAGCGCCACCGCCATCCGCCGCATGGAGACAATGCTGGAATTGCAGACCTACGCCACCGCGCAGAACTGCTTTGACGAAATGACCGAGCGCTACGAAACCGAGGGTCTTGCACCGGACGTGGCGAGAATTATCATGGGCGTGCGTCTGGAGATGGAGCTTCTGGGCTTCAACTCGTCGAATCCCTTCACCTTCGCGGGGGATATCTCGCAGGAGACAATGCAGATTATCAGCGAAAATTCCAATTTTTTCCGCGGGGTGAATGTGGAAATCGTGCCGATACGCGAATATACCGACGGCACAATGGCCCCTCATCTGATAGGCATTACCGGCAAGATTTACGCCGAGGAATATGAAAACCTGCGCAAGAAGGGCTACGGCTACAACGACGTGGTAGGCAAATTCGGCGTGGAAAAGGAATACGAGGACACTCTCCGCGGTCAGAACGGCGTCAAAAAGGTCCGTCACGACAGCAATGGCAACATCATCTATTCCGAATACACCCGTGAACCCAAGGCGGGCAATACCGTGGTGCTCACCATAGATTCCGACCTGCAAAAGGCGACTCAGCAGTCGATAGAAAATCTGGTGCTGGCCCAGCGCGCGGCGGGCATCGAGGGCAGCGGAGCCGACGCCAACGCCGCAGCGGCGGTGGTGATGAAGGTCAAGACCTTTGAGGTGCTGGCGGCCGCGACATATCCCTCCTTCAACCTCAGCACCTACCTGGAGGACTACGACGAACTGAGCAAAAATCCCGACAATCCGCTTTTCAACCGCGCACTGAGCGGCGGATATGCCCCCGGTTCGACCTTCAAGCCGGCGATGGCGCTTGCCGCGCTTCAGGAGTACGAAAATTACAAGGCCAGCGGCAAGGACGAACCCAGTAAACACGGCATCGACCGAAATGAAAAGGTGGAATGTCACGGCTACATGATCCTGGAGGAATATGGCAACAAGATGTTCATCTGCGACGGCGTACATCACAGCGTCAACGTCACACAGGCCATCTCGGTGTCATGCAACATATTTTTCTACACGGTTTCCATGCGAGTGGGCATCGACAGAATGAATTATTACTGCAAGCAGCTCGGACTTGGCTCGAAGACCGGCGTGGGTCTGGGCGAGTCCATCGGAATTCTCGCGGGACGTGAGGAGCGTTCGGGCCGCAACATGAACTGGTTCGCCGGTGATACGCTGCAAGCCGCCATCGGACAGAGCGACAACCGATTCACTCCTATGCAGATATGCGCCTATGTGTCCACCCTGGCCAACGGCGGAACAAGATATTCCGCCACACTCATCAAGACCGTCAAGTCATACGACATGAACCAGACCGTCCGCGAGGACGCCGAAACCAACAAGTCCGTCATCGCCAAGCTGGAAGCCTCCGACACCATGATGAGCATTGTGAAGGAAGGTATGAGAAGCGTTACGGAGGACGGTACCGCGTCCGACACCTTTGAAAATTACCAGCTCAAAATCGGAGGCAAGACAGGTACCGCCGATACCAATAAATCCTCCCGCGGCGAAGAAAAGACCGAGTCCCCGAACGCCGTGTTCATCGCCTTCGCCCCCTATGACGACCCCGAAATAGCGGTTGCGGTGCTGGGCGAAAAGTGCGGTCACGGAAAGGTCATGGCGCAGGTGGCAAGGGATGTGTTTGACGAATATTTCTTCTCCACCAAGACCTCCGGATATGCCGTGATCAGCGATACCGGCATCGTCACATGGGAGGATTCGGGAGACACCTTCACAGGCTGATGCTGTTCAGAATTTAACGATATGGAAAACAACCAAAGATTATCCATTTTTTTCGTCACCCAAATTCGCGTTATTTTGCTCAAATAATGCAATTTATCTTTGACATCTCTTCAAATTTGTGCTATTATACAGATAAATGGGGCATTACCCCCGGAGAATTGATATCATTTTGACAGCGCATACGGGCGGGTGAGGTACTTTGGCAAAAAAAATCGCGTTCATTTCCGCTCTCGGCGGTCAGGGGAGTTCTTTGTCCGCCGTTTACACAGCCAAAGCCGCCGCCGCTCAGGGGCATTGTGCCGCGCTGGTGGATCTGGGAGGATTCGGCGGCACCCTGTCGTATATGCTGGGCGTCGGTGAGGACGTCGTGATGCATATCGGCGACGTGGTGTATGGCAGCTGTCCTTTGGAGGAGGCTCTCACCGACTGCGGTGAAAATCTGAAGCTGCTGCCGGCATGTTCATCGCCGGAGCGTGCAGTCGCTCCCTGTTCGGTGGAAGCCAGGCGGATGGTCGAAAGCCTTTCGAGGGATTACGATGTGTTTGCCGACATTCCGGCGGGGACGGTTCCCGACTGCGGACTTGCGGGGTGCTTTGACGTGTTTGTCATTTGCTCGCGTCCCGACGCGATGAGTCTGCGATACGCCTCGGTGCTGTGCCGCATTATCAGAAAATCCGCCGCGCAGACGGCACGTCCCTGTGAGATCAATCTGCTGCTCAC
>ONYN01000182.1 GCA_900322085.1 uncultured Eubacteriales bacterium
CCTCCCGGCGGCAGCGCAATGGGCGAGCCTCCCGGAGATCCGCCTGACGGAGCCGGCGGACAGGGAGGTCCCGGCGGCGGAAGCTCCGCTTCGGTCAGCTATACCGGCGCAAGCACCATAGATTCATCCACCACCCAGAGCGATCCCTCCTACACAAGCTCGACCGGCGGTGAGAATTCGCTGGTTGTATCGGGCGGAGAATCGACCCTCACCAATATCACCGTCACCAAATCGGGCGATGAAAGTGACGAAAATTCCGACTTCTACGGCACCAACGCGGCGGTGCTGGTTTATAACGGCGCAACGCTCAACATAGAGGGCGGCAGCGTCACCACCGACGGCGCTCACGCAAACGGCGTATTTGCCTACGGCACCGGAACCGTTAACATCAGCAACGTGACCATCAACACCAGCGCCAACAATTCCGGCGGCATCATGGTGACAGGCGGAGGCACTCTCAATGCCAATGATCTGACCGTCGAGACACAGGGCAATTCCTCCGCCGCCATCAGAAGCGACCGCGGCGGCGGAACCATCACGGTTGACTCGGGCTCCTACACTACAAACGGACAGGGCTCTCCGGCGATTTATTCCACAGCGGACATCACCGTCAACAACGCCAATCTCACAGCCACATCGTCCGAAGGCGTTGTGGTGGAAGGCGCCAATTCCGTTACGCTCAACAACACCGTGCTGACCGACACCAACAATTCACTCAACGGTCAGTCCGAAACCTACAAGAATATATTCCTTTATCAGTCCCAGTCAGGAGACGCGGCGGAAGGCACATCCTACTTCACGGCCAACAACAGCACCATTGTCACCAACAAGGGCGATACCTTCTATATTACCAACACGACCAGCGTTATCAATCTGACCAACAATGCCATTGTCAACAATGACAGCACAGGCGTGCTGCTCCGGGCCGAATCGGCGGCATGGGGAAGCAGCGGTTCCAACGGCGGCAAGGTGACATTCCATCTCTCTCATCAGACAGCCGAGGGGGACATTGTGGCAGACAGTGTTTCCACACTTGCCATGACGCTTTCCGACGGGTCGACATACAAGGGAACCATCAACGGCGCCAATCAGGCGGGAAGCCTCTCGCTGGAGCTTGATGAAAATTCAGTGATTGTGCTTACGGGCGATTCCTATGTGAGCAGCCTTACCAATGCCGTGTCAGACAACAGCAACATTTATCTCAACGGATATACCCTTTATGTCGGGGGTACGGCGGTTTCCGCCAATGAAGGCACTGCTCCCGAAGTGGCCACCGACGCCGACGCCGGAGCAAGCGGCACATCGCAGACCGTGACCGGTTCTGACAGCGGCGACTACACAACGGTTCTTGCCATTGCCGGAATCGTGATTCTTCTCGCAGCGGCAGGCTGCACAGGATTCCTTATCGCAAGGAGCAAAAAGAACAAGGCCGCCGCCAAATAATCATTGACATCCACTTCAACTCTATATACCTCTCTATACCCCAAGAAGCCCCGCTGTGTTTCAGGATTGAACCAAAAACACAGCGGGGCTTCGCATAAATTCACCGATTTTCCTATTTAAGTGATTGTAAAATTTGAAAAGCAGCGTAAATAGGGGAGTTGGTCTATCTTTTACTTCCTGGTAAACTTTACCGCATAGCCGGACTTTTCAAACATATCGTATGTGAGAATGTCGTATCTGGTCACGGCCTGAGTGGTGATTTTAATCTTGGCATAGGATTCGTCGCTGTAAATGACGGCTTCATATTCCCCTTCTCCGAGGAATGTAAGGGGCATTGACATGCCCTTTTTAGCCTCTTTGGTAATGGACGCGGCGTACCAGTCATCTCCCGATCTTCTTGCCATAGTCACATAATCTCCGACCTCTCCGCTGATGAATACCGTGTCGTCCCACGTTGCGGGAAGATTTTTGTAGAAGGACGCCGCCTTGTACTTCCGATACTCCAATGTATCGCTCGCCATGCAGGGCGTTCCGGCCTCCACAACAATACATTCGGCAAGCTGCATGCCGAGGGTAGTGACCTGCTTATAGGGATGCACTCTGGGGGTCAAGTCCATCGGTCCGACCACACCTCTTGAGTAGGCCCAGATGACAGCCTCATTGATGAATTTTCTCGAGTAATACTCTTCGCCCCTGACAGCCTCGCGATTGATGACATTGGGATATGTACGGCGTTCGCCTGTAGGCTTGCCTGCTCCGTGGCAATTGACGATCAGATGATATTCCGCGCACAGCTTGTATATTTCATTCATGTCGGCAATGGTGGCCTGATCCTCACTGTCAAAGAAATCGGCCTTAATGCCCTTGATGCCCTTTTCCGCAAATTCACGCAGCACTGTTTCGCGTTCCTCGGGGGTATCGAGATCAATATATTTCTTCCACACGATCAGACCGACGCCTTTGCTGTCGGCGTATTTTACGATACTGTCAAACCAGCTGAAATATCCGTCGTACACCTTGCCGCCCTTCTTGTAATCCGGCTGCCAGCCTTCGTCGAGCGTCAGATATTTCCAGCCCATTTCAGCAGCCAGATCAATGTAATCCCTGATAATGTCAGGATTTCTCTGCCCCTTTTTCCTTTCCGCGATCCACATCCATCCGGTGACGCCGGGTTCCACCCATGAGTAATCGCCCTCCGGCTTGGAGGCGAGATTTTCCGCCATATCGCTGACGACTATGTCGCCCTGCCCGCCGTAAATGCCGAATCTCCAGGGGGAGAGAAAATCGAGGGATATCATGACGGGTTCCTCGCTTGCCTTGGGAGCGGGATTCATGCCGAATACATTGTTTCCCCGCACGTTGAGCACCGACCCGTAATATCCGCTGCATACAAGATCGGCCTCGGAAAGCAGCAGGTATTTGCCCGACTGTTTACCGTCTTGGTCGGCAACGGCGACCAGCGCCGGAAAACATATGTACTGCGAGCTGTCCTGTGAAAGTGCCTCTACCGAAACAGTTGAAAACTCGGTTTCATAGCAGAATTTTGTGTTGACGTCGTTTATCAGCTCGGCAGTTATGTTTGACTTGGCGGGAAGGGAGAAAAAGCCGGTTTCCTCCACCACGGTGAGTGCCGTCTGGGATTGGTCCTTGGAGCGTATGCCAAAGCGATAGGCAAAGCCGTCCTCATAGGCTCTGAAATACACGTCAAAAAAGAAACCGTCCTTTTCAAAGGTCATCACCGTTTCGCTGTAATAATTGCGCACCGTACTTTTTTTGCCCGAAATGCAGGCATAGCTTTCGTCGATGATCTTAGCCTTGGTCTGACTGACAAATGTAAGCCCGTTTGAAAAATCACATTCCTGTGTATGGATGCCGATGGTTGATTTTTCGATCAGTGTAATGCCGTTTTCACCCTGCACCGTGTAAAAAAGCGAACCGTTATCATCTGTCTGGGCTTTGACGGATATTTTCCGCAAAGGGGAACGAAGCAAAGGTTCCATCTCAGACGTTTTAACATCCGACTGACTTGCGTTTGAAGTGCGGGTGTTATGTCTGCCTTTTTCCGCTCCGAATTTGACAAGTGTCACTGTCAATGCGAATATAGCGGCAAAAGCAAACAGTACGGCGATCAACTTTTTCATGGCAGTCCCTCCGGTGTAATATTACTACAGATTTTGCTGAATTTTTGTTGATTTTATTTTAACATAACAATTAACGGAAGTCAACCTCGTAAAAAAACAGCCTGTAAACAATTCACCAATTCAAAGCGTCCAGCAGGGGACTTTGAATATCTATCAACTGCTGGATGGGCAGAGCAATGCCGCTTGCAAATAGGAGGCTGCGGCGATAATCGTCAAATTTGAGGAGCCTGTCGGTCAATGTCAGGTATTTGCCGCCGGATTTTTTTGCATCGGGCGCAAAATAAGTGACGGTGGCTTCGGGCGGACGTTCTCTGCTCAACAGGAAGATGAGCTTGTCGTTAAGCTCGGCCTTGCGGCTTTCGTCAAGCTCGGGCATATCCTCGGTGTAACGTGCCGATTCGTTGATCAGATCGTCATATCCCGTCAGAGCGGCAAACGGAGCGAACTGTGCTGCCCGGCTGCGCAGCGGCATTGGCTGCCGGCTTTGCGAGACGTGATGTTTGTGTTTTATGATGTCACTGTATAATGTCTGTGGGTTTTCCATCTGGTTTGATCCCCTTTTTGTATTTTAGTAAGAGCCTGATTTTGATCATGCCTTGTGACCGCCCACCTGACCGTTGCGTTCGATTGCCGTTGCGCCCTCCCGCATATTCAGGCCCCTCAGTACCGAATTTTTGCCGTACCTGCCGCGAATTTCCAGCAGAGCCTCCTGGATTTTCCGTTCCTTTTCCATACGGGCTTCCTCCGCCTGCTGCGCGGAATGGTCGGAACACATATCAAATAAATCGAGCTGGATTCCCTGAGGCTCGGCTGCGTCCTTCTCGGTCTGCGTCAGTAGGCGGCAGACCGATATGTTAAACCGCCTCACCAGCAGGCTGCTGTCGACAATGCTGTCGTAAATCTTGCTTACCGCGTCCACAATCAGGGCGGTGGAAGAGGTGTATCTTCCGAGATTTCTGGAGCCGTGAACTCCCTTCGGCACTCTTCGACCGTAGCGGTCGATTTCCACCGGACCGCCGTAATAAGCCACCTGATGTTCATCAAGCAGGTTGTCAACGTCGTATCCCACGTCAAGCACCGTCAGATCGGTGAAAAGTCCCTTTTTAACCAGGTCCATCGAGAGCTGATCCGCCATTTCGCGCACAACGATACGTCCCTTTTCGGCGGAATACGCGCATGAAAGCACCTGTCCGCAGCTCAGGCTTTTGGCCTGCGGGGTGTATGCTTTGCAGTCGGATATCCGGGCAGGCTCCCAACCCCACGCGTGGTCGATGAGAAGCTCGGCATTGACCCCGAACAGCTTGTACAGAAGGGCTTCATTGTGCAGACAATTGGGCTTGCCCTCGGAACATCTGGCGATGTCGCCCATGGTGAACATGCCGTTTTTTTCAAGCTTCCGGGCAATGCCTCTGCCCACCCGCCAGAAATCGGTAAGCGGTCGGTGGCACCACAGCTTCTGACGGTAGCTCATTTCGTCAAGCTCGGCAATTCTGACGCCGTCGCTGTCGGGCGGCATGCGTTTTGCGACAATGTCCATAGCGATTTTGGCCAGATAGAGATTGGTGCCTATGCCGACCGTTGCCGTAATTCGGGTGGTGTCCAGCACATCGCGTATCATTTTCATCGCAAGCTCGCGGGCCGTCATACCGTAATATGTCAGATAGGGGGTTGTGTCGATAAATACCTCGTCGACGGAATAAATAAGGATATCTTCCGGTGAGACGTAGCGCATATATATTTCCACTATGCTGCGGGAATAATCCATGTAGAGCCTCATGCGGGGCGGCGCAATGATCATGTCCAGTTCCAGCGAAGGGTTTGCCGCAAGCTCCGAGGCAAAGACGGATTTTCCCCCGAAAGCATGTCCGGGAGCCTTGGCAAGCCGGTCGGTATTGGCAGCCCTGATGATCTGTCTGGCTTCAAAGAGACGTCCGCGTCCAGGCACTCCTATTGCTTTGAGCGACGGCGAGACGGCGAGGCATATGGTCTTGTCGGTGCGGCTTTCGTCCGCCACCACGAGATTGACATCCAGCGGGTCAAGCCCCCTTTCGGCAGCTTCCACCGAAGCGTAGAATGATTTGAGGTCGATCGCTATATATTGCTTGTTGGACGCATCTTCCGACATGACTGCGTCACCCCTTTTTTTGATGATATCGTTTCTGAGATTTGCGACATTATTATATCACACTAATGAGATTATTGCAAGGGGTTTCGGAAATATTTTCAAAAAAATATCGCACAAATGAGATTCAACTTTTTTGACGTTCCGCCGAAAAAAATCAGCCGACCGCGGCGCTTCCGGGAGTGTTGGGAAGCATCCGCTGCCGGTTGTTCTGATTTTTATATTCCTGGATACAGTTAAAGTCGGGGGATGATAGAATTACTTCTTATTGTCTTTCGCCTCTGCCTGTGCCTTGTCCGAATCCAGCAGGTGGAGATAATCAATCGGGTTCTCGGTCTGGGCGTAGAAAGTCGTAAAGGCGGGAAGTCCGTTTTTGTAGCTGTCGTAATTATTCCATGTGAATTTGCAGAACGGCTTGGTGAAGTCGATGGTTTCGGTGACGGCTGTGTCATTGAACAGGCGCTCGATCATCTCGTTGGAATCGACCTCGAAGTCTTTGAAAATCACTTTTTCATCTTCTGAATATCTGCCGACGTTTTCGCCCTTAACGCTAAGATTCGCATTCTCAGAACCGTTGCCGCTGATATAGCGGTACAGTACAGTCAGTTGATTTTTGTCTGAATAGTAGTTTGCGTCGATGTCACAGAATCTGAAATCATCGCCTGATTTGACTTTTGTGATCATGTCGCGGATGTCGCTGAATTTGGAATTGCAGGTTTTGACGGTCAGGGCGATGGTCTTGGGGAAACGCTTGTTGTCAAGGTAAAAGCTCTGCATAAAGAATTGCTCCTCGTCATACAGGCTGTCCTCAGGGTAGCCTGAGAGAGAGAGAGAGATGTTTTCGCTGTCGCGCAGCTCGTTGTAATACGTTTCCACAATGCCGAAATCTCCCACCTTTTTGGACTTACTGATGAGATTGATGTCGGTGCTGCTGACTTCTTTGACCGCTGGTGTTTCTTCGTCGTCATCTGCGAAATCATCGCCATTATAGTAATCATTGTAACGATTGTAGTAAATATTCAGAACGGAGGATTTGATATATTCCAGCTTTTCGGCATCGGAAAGAGCGTTGTATTCCTCCGCAAAGCTCTTGTAAATCGCGACAGCTTCCTCTCCGGTCATGCCTCCGTGCTCGTCAATATCCAAGTTGATTTTGTCAGC
>ONYN01000274.1 GCA_900322085.1 uncultured Eubacteriales bacterium
GGCGGTCTTGCCGACGCCTGCCGCGCCGATCATCAGCACATGAACGTCGCCCGTATCCACAATCGCCGTGACGGATTTCTTGCCGGTACAGCCCACCACAATGCCCTGCGGAACAGGCTTATCGCCGACTGTCGGAGTATGACCTTCCTTCGCCTGACTGCGCCACTTCTGCGGCGTGAAGGGGACGTGTTTGTATATATTTGCAATCTCCTTGCTCGTCGCCCATCGTGCCGTGCCGTGCTGACCGTCGCCGACGGTCTTGCTCTTGATGTTGTTGAGCGTCATGTTGTTGGAAAAATAAGAAACAGCACCGAGAATACCTATCATTAACATTCCCACGATAATCAAAGTGACAGAGCCTGACATGATTCTTCCTCGCTTTCTTCGGATTCCGGTTCAAGCTGTACTGCCGCACAGCCGGACGTTAAATCTTCATTCCAGTCTTTTAATTGTGGCACAAGGATTTCATATTCCACGCCTATTCCCTCTAACTTGGCGGCAATGCGGCGGTTGGCGGACTGCCCCACATCGTCATTGTCAAGGCAGAGGTACACCTTATCAATGTTTCCGATGTCCTTCATGCACTGAAAAAGCACAACGTCCGAGACGGAACAGGCCGCCGCGTAGCTGTGCTGCTGCCAGTGATTTCGATGCATGGAAATGAAGGACAGCATATCTATCGGCGCTTCAAACAGATAGAGTTTTCCGCTGCTGCCATTCCAATGGAAACTGAAAGCGGGATCGCTGCTGTCAGCATTTCCCTTGTAGCTGCTTTGACTGTGAGAGCCGCGCTTGTGAGCGTGTCGAGCAATATTTTCCTTATCGTACCCGACGAACACGGCGTTGTGGTAATCGGAAGATTCATAGACCATTCCCTTTCGCACAAAGGTCTGCAGCACTTCTCGGTCGATTCCTCTGCCCTGACAGAGATAACCGAACACCCGCCGCATTGTATCGTTCTTTGGAGGCAGTGCGAAGGGCTTTTTCTCTTTCTCTGCCGGTGAAGATTGAATCAGTTGTGCGCTGCTGCCGCCGTTGAGGAATACAACCGCTTCGGGAAATGTCTTTCCGAAGAATCTCTGCGCGAAATCAATCGCGTCGCCGCCCACCTGCTCATACTGATGGTACCAGACATTTCCTCGGATCGTGACCTTTCTGCCGCCGTCAAGCCACTCATGCTCCGAGCCGGAACGCTTAACAGTTTCGCCCATACTCATGAGCAGTGAAGCGAGGTCGGTGTGCTTGGCGCGGTCGATTTCTTCCTTTGAAAAGCTGACATAATTTGATTTTGACATTGAATTCACCTTCTTACGATTTCAATCCATGCGCGCGTTTTTTCTCGTTGATCTCCTCCATAAGCTTGCTGTCCACCATATCATGAAGCTCGTCCTGATCCTCATAATACCTGTCGCGCATGATCTGAAACAGATATTTCAGAAGACGGAGTGCGGAGACGGCGGCGTAACCGCTTCTGGTTTTGGAACGAAGCCTTGCATGGCACATGGCAAACAGGCTGACAGCTTCTTTTATCACCGCGTTTTTGATGGGACGGAAGTCCTCGTTCTCCGACAGCGGCACTCTTTCGGGCGGCTCGTCGGTATAGACGGCGGCGATTTTTTCTTTCTGCTCGTACCACAAATCGTAGAGCTTGGCGATCCGCTCGTCCTTTGCCAGTTCATCGACAATTTCGTCCACCGTTTTTTTCAGTTCGGGAGGAAGAAACGCATAGACCTTTTTGCCTTCTGTGTGCGATAATTCTTCCGCCAGCCTGAGAAGCAGTTCGTTCAGCTTGGGGTTATCACACCCGCCGGACTGAATCTGACGGACAAGATTTTCAATCAATTCCCGCGCACTGCCGCGAAGCTCGTCACGGTAATTCGTCTGCTCATGGTAAATCGAGAGCAAATCTTCTCTGAAAATCTCCCCCGCCAGCGATGATTTGATCTGCTTGATGCCTTTTTCCGTCAGGAAACCCTCTCTCGGATTGACAGAATAGGCGACCATATGAACGTGCGGATGCCCTCTCTCTTTGTGGAATGCCGCGTACCATCGGAAATTTTCCGGCGCTATTTTCATGCTTCCGGCGATAGAATTGCGCTGAGAACGCAGTAAATTCATCCACGCCTCTGCGCTGTCGTACCCTAATCTTTCCGCATCCTCCGGTCGCAGAGAGACGATATGCGTCCAGATATTCCCGCTGTGATTTGCAACTTCCTGCATCACATGGCTCATGACAATGGGAACGCCGTTGTCCGTGAACAGGCCGTGTGAGTGGTTTTCATCCACCGTTTCCACATTGGGACGTCGGGCAATGTAGCCGATGTAGTCCTCCCGACTGCCGAGAAGCTCTGCGTGTTCCTCTGCGAAATGCAAAAGAAGTTTGTCTGCGTTTTCCCTCGTCGGCTTATTCCGATAGGCAACCGCACAGGGATTCTGCGCTTCATCGGGACAGGCTTTCAGCAAACGGCTGATCATCTGCTTCTGTTTTTCTGTGGCAGGCAGATATTTTTTCGATTCATCTATCTTTTCCACGCCCTCACGGGTGGCAATGTAGCGGACATAATTGCCGACGTTCCTTCTTGCATTTGGCTTGAGATAACTTGATTTCACAATGATTTTTGCCATCATTCATTCCTCGAAATTAACTTTTTTGATATTTGACAGCATTCTCAAACGGCAATATCCCATGTGTTTTTTTGATTTCGTCAATGCAGACGTTTCTCAGTTCGCTTATTGTGCCGGGACTGTAGTGCTGGCTTGCCGCGATGACGTGCTGAAGCAATCCGAGTTCCACCGAGATATTGAAGAGAACTTTTCCGATGTTTTTTTCCGTATTATTTATTCTTGCGTCGATGACCGATTCCAATGCGGGAGTCAGCACCTTGCTATAGTTCTGCGAACCGAGCCACGCCAAATAAAAGTCCAGTGCGTCAGCAATGAATTCACTGCGCGAGCGGGCGTTGGTTCGGGATATAGCCGCGTCACATTGATCGAGCAAATCTTTATCGAGATAGATGCCGAGCCTGATTCCACCTTTGTCATCTCCCATATTCATATCAACTCCCTCATTTTTCTGTGTAACACATCGGGTAACACCTTAAAGCCGCCGAAATCCGGCGTTTTCGGGCAACAGGGGAATACTTTTGGTAACACAGTAACACCTTTTCAAAGCTCCGAACGGCGTTGCCGGTCGGTGTTTACGGGATGTGAACTGCCCCGAAGTAACACACCCTTTTTCCTGCTTGCAATAATAATCTGCATTCTGCCCGAAAACCCGAACTTCCGAAAAAAGCACCCTTTTCCAAAGCTCTGCCAGA
>ONYN01000054.1 GCA_900322085.1 uncultured Eubacteriales bacterium
CAACACAGGAGTACCCGACAGGCACAGAGAATATCTCAGTTGAACAAGACATGACCGCGCCGGGACACACCTTCTCAGGTTGGTCGGTCAAGACAGCACCCGACGGATTTGCTGTCAGTGGCGGCAAGTTCAAGATGCCTGAAGGCGATGTCGTGTTTACCGGCAGCTTTACCCCGAATTCCCACAACGTCATTTACATGGTGGGAGATAGCGTACACGACAGCAAGTCCTACGATTACGGCACGGAAGTGACCAGAGGCGGCGGCGTGTCCGACCCGACCAAGACGAACGCGGTATTCAAGGGCTGGAAGCTCAAATCGGGCATAACCTCCGATAAGATTGACGAAAGCGGCAAATTCACCATGCCGGACAATGAAGTCGTATTTGAAGCGGAGTTTGAAGCCACCTATCAGGTCAGCTACATCGCCAAAAAGGACGGCGAGAACTACACCCTTCCGTCCGGCTATGAAGCGCAGCGCTTTGCGGCGAATAAGGAAGTGACGGTAAAGCCCGATCTCCCCGAAATCGAAGGCTACACCTTCTCCGGGTGGAGCGTGCAGAGTCCGGGCGGCGTTTCGGTCAGCGGCGGTCAATTCACCATGCCGGCCGGCGATGTGGTGCTGTTCGGTGAATATTCTGTAAAACGAGCAAACGTCATTTATTATGACGATGACGATACCCTGGTAGGAGATGAGCAGACTTATTTTGTTGACGATGAGGTTACGCGAGGACTCGACGGAGACGGGAATTTGGTTTCCACGCCGGAGCATGAGGGCTTCACCTTCATCGAGTGGGAAATCAAGGATGATTCCATCGACGAAAGCGCCATCGCAGCAAACGGCAAATTCAGAATGCCGGAAAATGACGTTAAATTCCGCGCGGTCTTCCATCAGAATATCCGGCTGATTTACGACCCGAACGGAAGAGACGTGGACCAGGTACCCGCGAATGACGAATTTTATGTGAAAACCGGCGACAGCGTCACCCGTGAACTTGACAGCCAAGTGACACCCGAGAGCGATGGAGAGCTGTTCCGATATTGGAGTGCCTTTCCCGACGGTGAGAAAGCTACGAATCTCACCGTATCCTATAAGCAAAGCGGTTTAGTGCTGGATAACGGACGGTTCAACGTCAAGGTCTACGCGATCTGGTCGCGGAAATACACCGTCAGCTACAAGGCGTATGACGCAAACGGCAACGTGATAGCGCTTGCCTCCGATGTGTACGGCGACAGGCAATATTACGACGGCAACGAGGTTACGCTGGCTCCTGCGCTGACAGACGACAAATACACATTCAGCGGCTGGAAGCCCGAATCGCCCAACGGTCCTGAGATCATTCAGAATGCGGACGGCAGCAAGACCTTCACTATGCCGGCGGAGGACGTAGTGTTTGTAGGCAGATTCACCTCCGGAGATACCGAACTGGATCAATTCACCATTACCTACAAGAGCGGACTCAGTAAGGACGACGCCGGTTACACCGAAGATCTCGGCCAATCGCATGAATTCACGGTGAATGCTGACGAAAACGGTAAGGCGAATCACAAGGTGCTTGCCAACAATTCACCCGAGTTGAAATATGTCCGTGCCGGATACACCTTCGCAGGCTGGAAGCTGACCAAAGTCCAGCCCGATCCGAATCCTGCCCCAGGCGGCAAGGGAACCGTCGTGGCTCCGAAGGCATACGCGGCAAACGGACTCATCAGCGGCGGCGACGTCATCACAATTGACAGCAGCGTCGTACTGACTGCTCAGTGGACAAAGAAACCGGTTACGGATCCGAAAAAGGGATCTGATAAGCCTTTGTCCCCCGGCACAGGAGAAAGCTCAGTGCCGATGGTGATAGCATTTAATCTTGCCATTATATCCATGCTTGCGGCAGGCGCTGTTCTCAGAAGACGCAGAGCAAGCTGATAGTGAGAGTCAAACAGGTAAAAAACGACCCGTACATTACCGATCCAATTGTAATGTGCGGGTCGTTCATTTTTGGTTTTCTGCTTCCGTATGCGCTCCGCCTTTCACCTGAGAACCGGTATAAAATTTGACAATCAATCCCGACTGTGGTATAATTCCTTTGCAGACAAGAATGATTACGGAGGTCACACCGACAATGTCTGAAATCAATTACAGCGCACTCGGCGGGCATATCGCCACGGGCAAGCCTTCGCCGATTTATCTGATATGCGGCGATGACGGCTATCTTCGCCGGCGTAGCCTTGAAATGCTCAAGGAAACATATATGCCCGATATTCTTCCCGAATTCAACTACACCGAATTCGACGGCACTCAGTCCAATGTGGACGAAATATCCGCCGCCGCCGAAACACTTCCCATGATGGCGGAGCGCCGCATGGTGGTGGTCAAGGATATGGACGCGGCTGCCATAAGCGCCGATCAGTACCGCAAGCTGGAAGCGCTGCTCGGCAGTCCATACGACAGCTGTATTCTGATATTTTTCAACGTGTCGGTGAAAGCCTCGGCAAAGAGCGGCGACAGACAGGGCGCCATGCGTTCACTCATCAAAAAGAACGGCACCGTTGTCAACTGCAAGTCGCCCACCCCCGCTGAAGCCGCCGATATTATTTTGTCCTCGGCCGCTGAAATGGGCTGTCAGCTGTCGCGGAGCGACGCGTCTTATATGGTAGAACGCTGCGGCACCGACGCAACCAATCTGCTCAGTGAGCTTGCCAAGCTTCACTCGCTCACGGGCGGCAGCATCACCCGTGCCGTCATCGACGCCAACACCATCCAGAGTGTCGACGTCAAGGCCTATATGCTTGCTTCCAACGTCATCTCCGGCAAACGCGGGGAGGCTTACCGCATATTGGAAGAGCTGTTTGACGAACGCACAGAGCCTGTTGCGGTGCTGGCGATCATGTCCGGCGCCTTTATTGACCTGTACCGCGCCAAGCTGGCCTTAGCCGAGCGAAAGACCGCCGATGACATGGCGGATCTTTTCGGCGAGGAATACCGCGGCAAGGAAAAACGACTGAGCTTTTCCTTCCGCGACTGCCGCAGATATTCGCCTGAATTGCTGGGGCAATGGTGCGCCATGCTCTGCGATACCGACGCTGCTCTCAAAAGCAGCCGTGTGGACGGAAAAATTCTGCTTGAGAAGCTGCTTGCGGAAATGTTCGCGGCTGCGGAGGCTTACCGATGACAAACAAGATAAAAATCAAAGAGGCAATCATCGTCGAGGGTAAATACGACAAAATACGTCTGGATTCGCTCATTGACGGTCTGATTATTACCACCGACGGGTTTGGCATATTCAAGGACAAGCAAAAAATGAACATGCTTCGCCATCTTGCCGAAACACGAGGGCTGCTGGTGATAACCGACAGCGATTCGGCGGGCTTCGTGATTCGCAATCACCTACGCTCATGCATACCTTCCGATCGCATCAAGCACGCCTATATTCCCGATGTTTTCGGCAAGGAACGCCGCAAGACTTCCCCCTCCAAAGAAGGAAAGCTGGGCGTGGAAGGCATGTCCACCGAGGCACTTATCCGGGCGCTTGAGCGAGCGGGAGTGATCTGCCGCGAAACGGAGAATTCCGATCCTTCGGCTCAGCAGGCAGAGCGAATCACCCCTGCGGATTTTTACCGTTGCGGACTTTCGGGCGGAGAGGGAAGCGCGACACTTCGCGCCGCGCTTCTGAGCCACCTTGGACTTCCCTCCCGCATGACGGCAAAGGCACTCCTGGGCGTTATCAATGACTATATGACCCGCGAGCAACTTTATGAATTTTTTGTTACCCGATTACAAAGCCTTAATTAATCTTTACATTTTATGACTTTTGTTATAAAATAAGGTGGAACGGGAATATCATTTATCTTACGGGGGGAGATTGCTTATGGGAAAGCTCACCAGAAGGACGGCAATTGCCGTATTTGCGACGCTCAGTGCCGTACTGATTATTTCACTGACGGGAAGTTTGATGATATCTTGCCGCCATTCTTTTCGCGCCGATGAATTTCTCTCGGGCGTGTCGCCTTCCGACTCGGTTTCCTCTGCGGCAAAGGAATATCATTCCGCTTACGACGGAGCGCTTGGTTCCGCAGGTTCGCTTGAAGGACGGACGCTGATCATCTCCATCTTCACCGACGATTCTACAACCTCATGGGATTACGATTCCAATGATGACAGTGATATGATTGACGATACCCTTGATAATCTGCGCTTAAGCACCGCTTATCTCACCGAACAGGCCAAGAGATATGACAGCGACGCGGATTTTATCTGGGACTGGGAGCTTAATCCCGATCTGTATTACACCGCCCGTTTTGATGAATCGCTTGTCACCGAATTCGGCGATATGTATTACGTGCAGACCGAGTGGATTGAAGAGAATATCGACGCCGGTTCCCTCAAAAACCGTTACCGTGCCGACAATGTGATATATTTGTTCTTCTTCAACACGGATTACTCCAATCAGGTCAATCCCTGGTATCTGGGATACTCCTGTTCATCCGAATATGACATTGAATTTTGCAATATATACGTCCGGTTTGACGATTATTTTGTCACCAAGCCGCCAACATACGCGCACGAGATGATGCATTGCTTCGGAGCGCATGACCTCTATTACGCAAACGAATTCATTCCGCAGGAATACGTCGATCACTTGAGCAGTACATACTCAAACGACATTATGTACACCGTGACTGACACCAAGGAAATAACGAACGATTTCACCGATCTGGATGCTTATTACGTCGGTCTGATCGACAGATGTGAAGCCGTAGATGAGTGGAATCTGGCTCAGAGTGAGCATAGCATGATGAATTAACAGGCGATTGTAAAAGTAACAAGAAAAAGCAAGCGCAGCGCATAATTAGGAACGGTGCAGAAATAATTGATACACTTCACGTATCAAAAAGTCGAAGATTGCTTTCGTCTTCGGGCGAAAACGACTGAATAAATTCTGCACAGTTCCTTAGCGAGCTTGCGAGCGTGGAGTCCAGGGGGCAAGGCTCCCTTGCGGGGTAGCACTTTTTCCGGAGGAAAAAGGCAGGGGCGGCAGCCCATCGCTGCGATGAACCTGGATGTAAATCCGGCTCGGGCGCTACCAATATGAGTAAAAACGAAAATACACACTCTCCCCAAGTGGAGAAAAAACTGCGAATAAAAATTGACCAATCCCCCGTATTTGCGCTACTTTTCCAATTTTACAATCACCTATGATGAATTAACGGAAGGATGGATTTTATGTTTTCAATGTTTAACAAAGACGAATACGCAAAAAGAGCTGTCGCACTGCTCATCTCCGCAGCACTCATGGCATCGCTGGCTTCATGCGGCGGCAGCGGAAAGTCAACCAAACGTACCGCTCAGAACAGCAATTCCATTCAGACTACGCGGGCGGAGGACAGCCCCAATATCATTGAATTTGACGACAGCGATGACGAGGAAGACGCCGATGAAAGCTCCGACAGCGTGACGACAACCACCACATCCGCTCCGTCCAGAACCAAAAAGACAACCACCACCGCGTCTGCTTCTACTTCTACTTCTACTTCTACTTCTACTACAGCTTCCACCACCAAAGCCACCACGAAAAAATCTACCACGGCTAAATCCACCACCACTACTTCCAAGACTACGGCCAAAACGACAACCACTCAGCCCGCGTCTCAGCTCAGCAATCAATACAAGGTGACAAGTAAAACCTATACTTCCACAAGCGGCAATATCAAGTATAAATACCCGCAGATCACCGGACTTTACGACGAAACAATGCAGGCGTTTTACAATGATTACTTCAAATCGGACTGTCTGAAATATCTGGATGAATCGGGGCTGGAATCTTTCTCGGGGACCTTTGAAGTCAAGTACAAGACCAAGAGCACACTGAGCATCCTATTCCGCGAAAGCTTCTATTACAGCGGCGCTGCCCATGGCTACACCTCCGCGCACGCCATTACAATTGATCTGGCCACCGGCAACACCGTGATTCCCTCCGAGACGGTGGATATGGATAAGGCTGCCGATGCCATCAACAACGATACATGGATTTTGACCAGAAGCGCCGACGGAGTTACCAAAAAGAATATTGTTGATTATTTCAATCAGTACGACGAGGAGCAGATGAAATCCAGCATTTCTGTCGACAACGTGGTAAGAATCAAGAATTCCGGCGGCAAATACACGGTCAGCGGAAAAACCGGCTGCAATTCATACTTAGATGTAAACGGCGATCCTGTACTTATTCTTGAAGTCAATCACGCCCTTGGAGATTATGTTGAAGTTCAGTTCTGATCCGGGATGGATGATGCGACTCATAAAAAAAATATCAGTCAGAACGGCAGCCGCAGCAACAGCCATAGCGCTTGTTTTTTGCGGCTGTCTTTGTGAAAGCGAACACAGCGGCGACAGTGAAGAAACGGCGGAGGGTTCCGCACCGGTCATCACCGTTCAGCCCGCCGATGTCACCACCCGTCCGGGCGAAAACGTGACATGGCAGGTCGTCGCCGACGGCGATGACCTTGGCTATCAGTGGTATTACAAAAAGAGCGATTCGGCGCGGTGGTCGGTCTGGAAAGGGCATGATTCCGCGCAGACCTCCGCCACAGCCAATTCTACGTGGGGCGGCATGAGGGTCTATTGTCGGATAACCGATAAATACGGCGGTTATGCCATTTCCCGTGCGGCAAAGATATCCTTCGGGCAGTCGGTCACAATCAAAGCGCAGCCCGGCGACGTTACGGTCAATCTCGGACAGACCGCCTTTTTCCGCGTGGAGGCCGCCGGAGAGGGGTTAAGCTACCAATGGTATTTCCGAAAGGCCGGTTCAGATCTCAGGACAAAGTGGAAGGGACACAATCAGGCTGAAACCCATGCGCAGGCCAACACATCATGGAATCACATGCAGGTCTGCTGCCTTGTTACCGACCGCTTCGGAAATTCGGCATTTACGCGATGGGCGTCGGTGACGGTCATCAATAATCCCACTATTATTTCTCAGCCTCAGGGTTCCCGGTTATCGGGGAAAGGTCCGATTGCATTTTCGGTCAGGGGCGGTGAGGACGGACTCATTTATCAGTGGTTTTATATTCCCAAGGGTCTGACGTGGGGCGTCAAGATGAAGGACAGAAACGATGACACGCTGTCTTTGAATGTGGGGCAATCATGGGACGGAACACAGATTTACTGTCGGGTAAAAAATCCCGGCGG
>ONYN01000152.1 GCA_900322085.1 uncultured Eubacteriales bacterium
GGCAGTTGACTTTGCAATGGTAGAAAGGTCTACATCAGGACCGAGCGGCTTCTTCTTGGAATGAACCTTGAGGATTTCCTCTCTGCCTTTGATATCGGGATATCCCACCATAACCTGACGGTCAAAACGTCCGGGACGAGTAAGAGCAGGATCAAGAATGTCAGGACGGTTGGTCGCGGCGATAATAATAACGCCTTCGTTTGCGCCGAATCCATCCATTTCAACCAGCATCTGGTTGAGGGTCTGTTCGCGTTCGTCGTGTCCTCCCCCGAGGCCGGCACCTCTGTGACGTCCGACCGCGTCGATTTCGTCGATAAAAATAATGCAAGGATTATTTTTCTTGGCCTGATCAAAGAGATCGCGAACACGTGAAGCACCTACGCCGACAAACATTTCAACGAAATCCGAGCCGGAAATAGAGAAGAACGCAACCCCGGCTTCCCCTGCCACGGCACGTGCAAGCAGTGTTTTACCTGTGCCGGGAGGTCCGACAAGCAGAACGCCTTTTGGTACATGAGCGCCGAGTTCGTCGTATTTCTTGGGATTTTTCAGGAAGTCCACAATTTCCTGAAGCTCTTCCTTTTCTTCATCTGCACCGGCAACATCGGCAAATGTGGTCTTGCGTTTTTCGTCGTTGACATTTTTTACCTTTGCCTTACCGAAATTCATCTGACGGCTGCTTTCACCCATAACGCCGTTTACACGCCGGAACATAAAATAATAGAGAAGCACCAATCCGCCGATCATGATGATTGTGGGCAGCAGACTTGCAATCAGACTGTTATCCTGCTTCGGTTCATAATCCTCGCCGATCACAATATTGTGTTCCTTAAGTTCCTGCAATCCGTGTTTTGCGTCATTGATGAATAGCTCGATACTTGGGACCTTATATGTTATCGGATCGGGCTGTTCGCCTTTGGCATCCTTTTTCATATTGATGGTAAGCACACCGGTGTTCAGTGAGAGATTGAAGTCAGACACCCCGGCAGCTTTCCATTCACTCGGGCTGACACTGCTGCTTCCAACTGTGAAGTACTCCATTATTTCGGAATACTTGTGCTGATCCGGCTTTTTCTGACCGGAGACGAAATAGAGCGCGGCAATGATCAGCAGCGGAATTCCAAGCCAGATCAGATAGCCCCCTATTTTTCTCTTTTTGTTTTCCAAATAAGCCACTCCTAACTTGATTAAAAGACGTGATTATTATAATGCATAAATATTACATTTGTGTTAATAAAATGCATATTTCATGAATTTCTCATAACTCCTATATAAGGAATATTGCGATACTTCTGGTCATAGTCCAGACCATAACCCACAATAAATTCATCGCCTACAAGTCCTCCGACATAATCCGCGCTGATATCCGCCTTTCTGCCGGAAGGCTTGTCCAGCAGGGTGCAGATTTTTATACTCGAGGGATCTCTTGTTTCCAGCATGTTCTTAAGTCTGTAAAGTGTTTTTCCCGAATCAAGAATATCCTCAATGATAATTACGTCTCTTCCCTTGATGTCGGTACGCAAATCCTGTATTATTTTGATAACGCCTGTCGATTCGGTGCCAGAATAGCTGGATACGATCATAAAGTCGACTTCACTGTTGATTGTCATAGCTCGCATAAGATCTGCGGCAAAGATCATTGATCCCTTTAAAACAACGACAAGCAGAGGATTGCGTCCGGCGTAATCCTTGCTGATCTGTCCGGCCACCTTGTCGACCATTGCCTTTATGTCGTCCTCTGAAAAAAGAACACCGCCAATGTCATTTTCCCATTCGTTAATCATTGAGAGAACCTCCTTGATGAGTTATGTCCCGCAAATCAGCGGATATATGCAGCACCCTCTTTGTGGTGTCTGTTACCTTGAATTGCTCAGCGGCTCCTATACCGCAGATCCATGCGACTTCGCCGCATGATTCCAGCAGCGGAATGGCATGGCGAATGTGAGCCGGAATTTTTTCTTCTATAAAGAGCTTCTTAAGACTTTTTGTGCCGTTTCTTCCGGCGCGTCTGAATTGATCGCCCTCATTGCGAAATCGGAACCTTGCATTAACTATTTTATCATAATCCAAACAATTTTTAAATATTTTTTTATCATTTTTATTTTTTTCATTATCGCAAAGCTCATTGTATTTATTCTTATCAATGACACGCGATATTATTTTTTGTTTGCAGGGTGTAATTATTTCCCCTGTTATAAAATTTGCCTGCCAATTTTCGCATATATTAACCGATTCGGTAAATTGATGCTTTTTTTTAAAGCTGATATTTCCTTGAGAAAAAGAAAAAATATGATCGCCAGGCAGATTGACGATTCCTTTTCCGCGGGAAATACAGTTTATCATTTCCAAAATGTGCTTTTGTTCGGGCATGATGTGAAGTTTCTCGGAGCAGACAGTTATCAATGCGCGGCTCATTATCGGTAGCGTGCTGCTTATAAGTCTGTCCGAACTGCCGTCTTCAACATATTCCCTTGCCGCCTGTTCCGCCATAGATGAAAGCAGGGCATCGTCACTTCTGGCAGATTCAGACAATCTGCCGATTGCCTCGATGACAGATGGATTCAAGTCACGCATCACAGGAAGAATCTGTAGTCTGATCTTGTTTCGGGCATAATCTGTGGAAAAATTGGTTGAGTCCGTGATGTAATCAATTCCGTTTGCTGCGCAGTATTGCTCGATATCTGCCCTTTCGCACATAATCAGAGGACGGATAATATTTCCTCTGACCGGCGGAATACCTTTTAATCCGGTTACGGAACAGCCGCGAATCATATGGAAAATCACCGTTTCTGCTGAATCGGAAAGGGTGTGTGCCGTTGCGATTTTGCCTCGGCACTGTGAGGCAAGCTCCTCGAATATGCCATAGCGGATTTCTCTGCCGCACTGTTCCAATCCAATTCCCTTTTCAGCGGCAGTTTTTGGAATATCACGTTTATAGAGCAGAAACTTAACGCCAAGCTCACTGCAAAAACGCTGAGCAAAAGCCGCGTCTCGTTCCGCTTCCTCTCCACGGATCATATGGTTGACATGAACGGCGGTGACATCCAGCGCAAATTCATCTCTAAGACTGCATAAAAAGTGCAGGAGCGCACATGAATCGGCGCCGCCCGAAAGTCCCAGAATAATTCTGTCTCCATAGGAGATCATTTTATACCGTTCAATAGCTTGTCTGCACTTACTCTCCAACGTATGTATCCTCCGCCGCAGTAAATCTGGTGGTGGCGCCCGACCAGTGAAGCGGAATCTCACAGGTGTTGCCGTGACGGTTCTTAGCAACCATGCAAACTGCGCGCGTCTGGTCAATTTCTTCATTCTGTTTGGCTTCGGATTGCTGATAATAGCCTTCACGGTAAAGGAAAAGAATGATATCGGCATCCTGCTCGATGGAACCTGAATCACGAAGGTCGGAAAGCATGGGTTTGTGACCTGTACGTGACTCGGTAGCACGGTTCAACTGTGAAAGGCAGAGAACAGGAACCATGAGTTCCTTTGCAAGAATTTTGAGCCCGCGGGTAATCTCCGATACTTCCTGCACGCGGTTGGCAATCTTTCCGTTGCCCATCAGCTGAAGATAGTCGATGACAACCAATCCGACTTCTCCAAGACGACGGAGCTTTGCCTTCATTTCAGTGACTGAGATATTACCTGCTTCATCAATAAAAATCGGTGACGAATGAAGTTCGGAAGCAGCTTGTGACAGTTTAGCCCATTCGTCGGCATTCATGCGTCCGTCGCGAAGCTTGTAACCTTCCACACCGGATTCAGTGGACAACATTCTCAATGCAAGCTGTTCACGGGTCATTTCCAACGAAAAGAAGGCCACCTTTTTTCGATGAACAAGCGCCACATTGCGGGCGATATTCAGTGCAAAGCTGGTTTTGCCCATACCCGGACGGGCTGCCAGAAGAATCAGGTCGGATTTGTTCAGACCTGAAATGGTGTCATCAAGCGTTTTAATGCCAGTGGGTGTGCCGACAAATTCCTCTCTACGGTCGGAATTCATAAGCATCAGGTGATCATAAGCATCTATTAAAACCTCTGAAATAGGTTTTAATCCCTGACTCCCTCTGGAATTTGCTATTTCATAAATGCGCTGCTCTGAACGGTCAAGCACTACACGTGCATCGTTTGTCTCATCCGAAGCGTCATTGATGATTTCTCTGGCAGCGAGAATAAGAGAACGCATTTCAAACTTTTCACGAATGATTTCAGCGTACGCTTCGACATTTGAAACTGATGGGACAAGATCAGCTAGTGTAAAGAGATATTGCTTGCCGGTTTCTTCGGTAAAAACACCGATTCCAACCAGTTCATTGAGAACGGTAATAATATCTACCGGAGATCCTGCGCGGAAAAGGCGGTGCATCGCCGAGAAGATTTCCCGATGGTTTTCATTGTAGAAATACTCGGGGCGAACGATGTCAAGTATGCGGTTCAAGCACTCGGAATCAAGCAGTACTGCGCCAAGCACCGACTGCTCCGCCTCGTTGTTGGAAGGAAGCACCGTCTGTCTTTCTGACTCGGCATTCCCGATATTTTCCAAAACATTCGCCCCTTTCCGTTATTTGATATGGGAAACTATCTGTAAAGCTATTTCAGTTTACAGCAAAATGATTCATTCACTTGCTACATCAATTGTGACAGATGCACTGATTCCTGTGTAAAGTCTGACTTCGCACTCGAATGTTCCGAAGGTTTTTATGTCAGACTTTAATGTAATCTTCTTTTTATCTATATCAAGACCGTACTGAGTTTTGAGAACCTGCGCAATTTCCTTGGGAGTGATGGAGCCGAAAAGCTTCCCGCTCTGTCCGGCTTTCCCAATGATTTTGACTGTCTTGCCGTCAATCTTTGCTTTCTTTGCCTCGGCGGCGGCTTTTTCCTCCGCCAGGCGGAACGCCGCGGCGCTTTCTCTGTTGTTCTTTTCACTCATTGCCTGTGCATTGGCTTCCACTGCCAGCTTGCGGGGAAAAAGGAAATTTCTGGCGTATCCGTCCGATACGTTTACCAGATCTCCTTTTTTGCCTGTTCCCTTAACATCCTGATTGAGTATAACTTTCATTAATATCTTCCTTTCTCAAAATATCATATAGCAAAATTATAAGGATAAAAAGATTTTTGTTTATGCGCCTGTTCCGGAGTATTCCTGTATCTGATCGGCACGGAATTCGTCTATAGCCGCTTTGAGCTTTTCGATTGCCTCATCAAGCTTCGTATCAGGAAGCTGCGCGGCTGCCATTGTCATATGTCCGCCTCCGCCGAGTTTTTCCATGACAATCTGAACATTGAATTTTCCCAGAGAACGCGCTGAAATGTTAATCTGACTTCCCATCACATACAGTACAAACGATGCTGCGACGCCGTTAATATTGAGCAGCTCGTCCGCAGCCTGTGAGGCGATGACTCTGATTCCATCCACTTCTTCGGGAGCTGCTGAAATGGCACAGTCTCCGTAGAGTCTTGCAGATGAAACAAGCTGCGATTTTTCGATGTATGTCTGTAATGAACCCGAGAAGAAGCGCTTGACCTCGATGGTGTCAGCTCCTCTGCGTCTGAGATATGCCGCAGCTTCAAATGTTCTTGCGCCTGTTTTAAGCACAAAGCTTTTGGTGTCGAGCATAATCCCGGAAAGCAGCGCCTCTGCCTCAGGGCGCGCAATCGCCGTTTCATGCATATAAGGCGCCAGCTCGGTTACCATTTCGCATGTAGATGACGCGTAAGGCTCGTGGAAGAAAATAACCGAATTCTGAATTCTCTTTACCGACAGCCTGTGGTGATCGATGGTAACCACTGTCGGTGCGGCGTTATAGACGGCTTTACTTTCGATAACATCAGGTGAATGGGTGTCTACAATGATCAGCAGCGAATTGTCTGTCATCAAATCCAGCGCGGCATCCGGAGTGATAAACCAGCTGACTTCCCTTGTGTCGCGGTAGGAATTGATGAGCGGAAGCGCAAGGGTTGCGCTTTCGTCCACTACTATGTTTACCGTATGATCGGTATCTTTTTGCAGCGCTTCGATAATGGCGGCTATGCCTATTCCGGCGCCGATTGCGTCGAGGTCGGAAAATCTGTGTCCCATCACAAAGCATTTGTCAGCTGCATTGATAAGCTCTACCAAAGCCTGCGCTATCATTCTGGTGCGAACCTTGCTTTGCTTTTCAACCGACTTGGACACACCTCCGTAGAAGGAATAACCATCCGCATCCTTGACGCATGCCTGATCACCGCCGCGTCCCAGAGACATTTCCAACGCCTGATTGGCCCAGTATTCACATTCGCTGAAATTAGCGCCGCCGCGTCCAACGCCTATCGACAGTGTGACGGGATTGCCGCCCTCTATAACGATTTTTCGGGCATCGTTAAGAACCGAAAAACGGGAGGAAATGATTTTTTGGAGATACTGTTCTTCGACCAGAATAAAACTGCGGTCGCGTGCATTTATTCTCGAAATGCAGTTGTAACCTTCCACCCACTTGCCCAGCAGCGATTCCAGAGCGGAAATCACGCGCACACGTTCATTTTCACGTACTTTGAGAAGCTCTTCCTCGTTGTCAAAAACGATCAGCATCAAAGCGGGACGGCTTACATTGTAGAGGTTTTCAACCCTCTTCAAATCGGTTATGTCGTTAAAATACATAACATATTGATCGGCATTTTCCACCTCGTTAACTCCGACCGACACCAAGTACACTTTTTTTTCTTTTTTTATCTCAAATCGGTTGTTGGCTTTAAGCCAATGTTCATCAAAGCCCTTGAATACACGCGGCAGCTTAACTCCCTGGGCATCCGCGCCAAGCAGTATGATTTCACGGAAAAGTTCATTATACCACTCTATTTCCCCCTGTTCGCTGACCGTGACCACCGGAACCGGGATATTGTTCAGCGCTTCCTTATTGGACGTATCAAGCGACTGAGAAACCTGAAGCATATAGCTATATACGCTTTGCCTTATAGCTCCTGCCAGCAGCATGGAAAGTCCCAGTGCGGCAGCGCATATAATTACCGCAAGTATTCTGAGCGCCCAGCCCTCCTGCATGAAGAAAACAAGCATCAAAAGCAGCAACAGCAATCCCAATTGAATGTATGAATAGGGCGAAAGCAGCCGGTATTTGTTGTTTTTCATCGAACCACCACCCTGACTTTATTATATAAACCGCGGCAAAATTAATAACATCCGCGCAAACCCATCAAAAACAACTTCAGCCGGCGAGATGCTCAGACCTCCATGATGATCGGAAGAATCATCGGGCTTCTCTTGGTGCGTTCGTAGATGAATTTAGAAAGGTCATCGCGCACACGATTTTTGATAACGCTCCATTCACGTATGCCCTCGTCAAAGCAATCTTCAAGTGCATCAGAGGCAATCTTGCGTGCCTCTTCAAGCAGCGGTTCCGCGTCGCGCACATACACAAAGCCCCTTGAGACGATATCGGGTCCCGATACGGTTAAACCCGCATCGGAGCTTATCGCCATTACCACAATAATAAGACCGTCCTGGCCAAGATGCTTGCGGTCGCGAAGGACAACGCTTCCCACGTCACCCACGCCCAGACCGTCGACAAGCAGTTTTCCGCTTGGTACGGTGCCGATTTTTTTGATATGATCTTCACAGACCTCCACGCAGTCTCCCAGATCGGCAATGCATACATGCTCGGACGGCATTCCCACCGCACGTGCAAGACCGGCATGCTTGAGCAGGTGCTTTTGTTCGCCGTGGACCGGAATAAAGTACTTCGGTCTGATCAGCCCAAGCATCAGCTTCAGTTCCTCCTGACACGCGTGTCCCGAAACGTGAACGTCATACATTTTTTCATATACTACATCGCATTTGTGCTTCAGAAGCTCATTGACCACGTTTCCGACATTCTTTTCATTGCCCGGAATAGGATTTGCGGATATAATGATGAAGTCATCCGGGCCGATTTCCACTTGTCTGTGATCGGAAAACGCCATTCTGGTCAATGCGCTCATCGGCTCGCCCTGACTGCCGGTGGTAATGAGGACGACCTTGTTTTTGGGATAACGGCTCAGCATGGAGATGTCGATCATAACGTCCTCCGGGACGTTCAGATAGCCTAGCTCTTGTGAAATACTGACCGCATTTATCATGCTGCGTCCGCTGACGGCCACCTTCCTGCCGAATTTATAGGCGTAATCAATGATCTGCTGGATTCTGTAAATATTGGAAGCAAACGTGGCGATAATAATCCGCTTGTTCTTGGCTGATTCGCTCTGGAAAAGCGTATTGAACGATTCACCCACTGTTCGTTCGCTCATGGTAAATCCGGGACGTTCGGCGTTGGTGGAGTCTGCCATCATGCAAAGCACGCCTTCTTTGCCAAGCTGTGCAAATCTTCCAAGGTCGATCATGTCGCCGTGAATCGGTGTGGAATCGATCTTGAAGTCGCCGGTGTGAACAATGGTACCGCCCGGCGTGTGAATCGCAAAGCCTACGGCGTCGGGGATGGAATGGTTAACATTGATGAATTCCACGCCGAAATTTCCGACATGTATTGTCTGTCCAGCCGAAACAACATTCAGCTTGGTGGAGCCGAGCAGACGGTGTTCCCTGAGCTTGCCTTCCACCAGTCCGAGGGTAAGCCGGGTTCCGTAAATCGGCAGATTGATCTTCCGCAGCAGATAAGGCAGAGAACCGATGTGATCCTCATGTCCGTGAGTGAGAAATATTCCTTTGATTTTATCGGCATTTTCCTCAAGGTAGGTGAAGTCGGGAATGACCAGATCGACGCCAAGCATGGTATCGTCCGGAAAAGCCATACCGCAGTCAACGATGATGGCTTCATCACCGTACTCAAACATAGTGATATTTTTGCCGATTTCATTCAGACCGCCGATAAATGATATTCTGACAGGCAGCGCAGCCGGTGCCGCCGCCTGGTGTTGAAATCGTCCGATGCCCTTTTTTTTGTATCCGCTTTGGTGATTGGGCGTACGTCGTACAGGTACGTCAACGCCTTCCTTGTCGCCTGATGGACGTCTGGAAAAGCTTTTGCCGCTGTACTTGGGCGAATACCCTCCTTTACCGAACCTGGGAGACTCGGTACGCTCCGCAGACTTTCCGCCGGAATTGACACTGTGTCTTGCGGAATTATGCGAACTGTCGCGGCTAATGTTTTTTCTGTTTTTTTTGTCGTTCTGTTGCACAAACAAACCTCCATATTGAAAAATTAATATAATATTGATTCTGATTGATTCTCAATGCACAGCATACCAAAAAAGAGCCTGTCTCGTAAAGTGACGAAAACAAGCGAATTGTTGATTTGCATTGAATTTTTTTCCGAACACATTATTATAATATATTACATTGATATTGCAGTTTTGTCAACTCTGCAAATCTGAATTTATTTTAAACTATAAATGATAATGATTGGCGAAATGCACAAAAACAGGTGATTCATTCTGCTCTTACACACACATGCAGTCCAATCCATATGCAAGCATAAGTCCCCCTGCGAAGTACGTAGGAGACATTTTCTCTCCGCTTTGGGAAAAATCCACACAATTGGGAATCATAGCGCATACACCGATCATTATGAGCAAAGGCACGGCAAACGAATTTTGACTCAAACATAGTATCTGATTTAACAAAACAAAGGCAGCGGCGCTTGCGGTCGAGCAAATTGCACCGAACCCAACCAGACCTGATGCACTTCTCTCGTCATCTTTTTTTCCGGCATTATATACCGCACAGGCCAGCAAAGCCAAACTCCCCGATTCTCCGATCATCCTTGTTACAATATCATGTGAAACGGAATAATCGTAAAGAAGTTTGTTTCCTGCCAATATCATTATGATACCAGTTCCGGAAAGGTAAATGTTATCTCCGTGTACAGCCGGAGCCTTTCTCAGCTCTTTGCACATCAACATTCCCATCCCCATGGCGGCGGTTTCAAAGAATAATCCGGCAAGAACGCCAGACGCGGCCGCAAATCCCCAGCCACATTCCACAAATATACTTTTGACGATTCTGTAAATGATTATTCCGGTACCTGTTGAAAAAACGCGGCGATTATCCCCTTTGCGGGAAATCAGGGGCGAAAGTAACATGATGACAGTTAATGACATGGCACATGAAATTGCCGCATATTTTATTTGCAAAGCGATCTCCCTCCGGATATTAATATTATTTGGTGTTTTTTTAAAGAAATGATTGTTAATTGACTTGATTTCTGATATAATGAGGAAAACGCTGATGAAAGTTGATGCTTAATCAGCGTATCCTTAGAAATACTGGAGGCAAATCCCATGATAAATCAACAGTATAAGGCCATGCTAAGCGGCAAGTCAATTATACGTGAGCTGAGCGAATACGCAACCGAACGCGGCAGGGAGATCGGGTATGAAAATGTGTTTGACTACAGTCTTGGCAATCCAAGCGTTCCCTGTACCAATTCGTTTACCGAAGCCATGATTGATCTGCTCAGCAACAGTGATCCCGTTGCTATTCACGGCTACAGTCCATCACTTGGAATACAATCTGTAAGGCAGTCGGTTGCCGAAAGTCTCAACCGCCGCTTTGGTACATGCTATGAGGCAAAGCACATTTTTATGACCTGCGGAGCGGCGGGAGCTGTCGCACATGCGGTGCGCTGTGTCACGCAGCCTGGAGACGAAGTGCTGACATTCGCGCCTTTTTTTCCGGAGTACACACCGTATGTCAACCAGACAGGTGCGGTACTTAAGGTTGTTCCCGCCAATACCGAGAGTTTTCAGATTAATTTTGAAGCGTTTGAACAAATGCTTACAGACAAGGTGGCAGCCGTACTCATCAACACGCCAAATAATCCCTCCGGAATTGTCTACACAACCGAAACGCTCGCGCGACTTGCGGGAGTGCTGACCCGTAAGCAGGAGGAGTACGGGCATGACATATTCCTCATTAGTGACGAGCCATATCGCGAGATCGTGTTTGAAGGGGTAGATGCTCCGTTTGTGGCAAAATTTTATGACAACACCCTCACATGCTATTCTTTCTCCAAGAGTCTGAGTCTGCCGGGTGAAAGAATAGGTTACATCGCGGTCAATCCCAATGCCACAGACGCTGATATAATTGCAGTGATTTGCGGTCAGATAAGCCGCGGCATCGGACACAATTGTCCTCCGTCAATCATTCAGCTGGCTGTTTCAAAGGTGATAGATGACACAAGCGATCTTTCGGTTTACGAGACAAATATGAACCTGATTTACAACAAGCTTTTGGAATTGGGCTTTACGGTAGTAAAACCCGGCGGAACATTTTACATCTTCCCCAAGGCGCTGGAGGATGACGCAAATGCCTTTTGCATGAAGGCAAAGCAGTATGATCTTATCCTGGTTCCGGCTGACAATTTCGGATGTCCCGGATACTTCCGCATGGCATACTGCATTAATACCGAGAAGGTGATCCGCAGTCTGGATGTACTCGAAAAGTTCGTGCGGGAACAATACGGAATATCTTAAATCTATAAGAGGTGATTTTTCGATGAAAAAAAGAGACATTTCCCTTCGGGGCAAGATAATTTATTCGGTTTATCTGCGCAACCACACGAAAGAAGGTACATTTTTGGGGCTTGTCGGAGATCTCGACAGAATAAAAGCTCTTGGGACAGACATCATCTGGCTGCTGCCAATTCATCCTATCGGTCATGTCAACAAAAAGGGAAGCCTTGGCTGTCCGTATTCTATCAGAGACTATCGCGAAGTCAATCCGGAATACGGTACAATTGACGATTTCAAGCGGCTTGTAGATGAAATTCATGCACGTGGAATGATCTGTATCATTGACGTAGTGTACAACCATACATCGCACGATTCAGTGCTTGTCAGACAGCACCCGGAGTATTTCTTCCGCAAGGAGGACGGCAGCTTTGGCAACCGATACGGCGACTGGACGGATGTGCTTGATCTGGATTATGCCTCTCGTGAACTGTGGAAATATCAGATCGAAACGCTTGTCCAATGGGCGCATATTGTTGACGGCTTCCGCTGTGACGTTGCCTCATGCGTTCCCGTCGAATTCTGGGAAGAGGCAGTTCAGGCGGTGGCGAAGGTCAATCCCAGTGCCATCTGGCTTGCGGAATCGGTTTATAACGGTCATGTGCAATTTGCCCGTGAATGTGGCTATCCGGTGGCGACAGATACCGACCTTTACAGAGCGTTTGACATGGAATATCCCTATGATGTGCAGGATTACTTTGACCGGTATGTGAAGGGAGAAGGCAGGCTCAGCGAATATATCAGCTTGCTCAATTACGAGGAACATGTATTCCCGTCAGATTATATCAAAATCCGCTTTCTGGAAAATCACGATACTCCCAGAGCCAGCGAACGCTTCCCTGATACCCGTCAGATGCTCAATTGGCTCGCATTTGTCTATTTCCAGAAGGGAACGACCATGCTTTACGGCGGACAGGAATGGCAAAACAGAGAATACTGCACGCTGTTTGATAAGGCGACATTCGTCCGTGATGAATCGAAGGATATTTCACCATTTATGATAAAACTGGCTCAAATCAAAAAAAGCCTCCTTCCGTTCGATGCGGATTTTTCTGCCGGAGCGGATGACAAATCCGGAATTGTCACAGCGTATCTGGCCAACAGCACCACACGGTGGGCAGGGGTGTTCTGCGTGGAAGGCAAGTCTGCGGAAGTAAGCGTTAAGGCTCCCGATGGCGAATATGTCGACCAGATATCCGGTAAAACGGTAGTCGTGGAAAGAGGACATTTCAAAGCAAAAGGTGAACCGGTCATCTTCAGAATAAAATAGTTGATCGCTTTTTTCACGTTACCGGCATTTTCAAATCATGGAATTGAATTCAAAAATCCGCTGAAAACGGTCATCAAACCGAATTCAGCGGATTTTTATAGTATCACAGCTTTTGCAGGCCGGCGTAATTAGCCATGACCTTCTTCATTCCCTTGCTGTCAAAATTGATTTCAAGCAGTGCGTCATTCCCCATCGGCGTGACCTTTACAATGGTGCCGTCCTTGAAAACCTTGTGCCTCACTCTTTCGCCGGGTTTAAAATCGGCTGATTGAGAGTTGGAAATCTTCTGCTGACGAAGTCCGACCAGCTCATTATCTGACGCATGCTTGCGCTCGGCTGCATGCTGATTGACCTGAGTGTGCTTTATGGGCGCAGGACGAATATCTTCAACCAATTTTTCCGGTATTTCCTCCACAAATCTTGAAACGTGATTGGCGTGCGTGTTGCCGAAAACCATACGGCGTTCCGCGTTGATGAGATAAAGCTTCTGCTTTGCTCTGGTAATACCTACGTAAGCAAGACGGCGTTCTTCCTCAATCTCAGAAGGGTTTAGTATCGACTGCATTCCCGGGAATATTCCTTCCTCCATTCCTGGCATGAATACAGCGGGAAATTCAAGACCCTTCGCGGAATGCATTGTCATCATTACCACCGCGTCACTCTCGCTATCGTAATTGTCTATGTCTGCGACCAGAGCGACCTCCTCGAGAAATTCCCCGAGATCAGTCGCGTCACCGTGTTCCTCCTGATACTTAATGAGGTTCGTGGCAAGTTCATTGATATTCTCGATGCGTTCTTCCGCTTTGTCGTCGCCCGTCCGAAGCGCCTGAATGTATCCGGTTTTTTGCAGAATCAGCTCCAGCAGTTCATTGAGTCTGACATGATCGGCAGCTTCTATAAACTGTCCGATCATGTCCGCAAACGCTTTCAGCTTTGACGCGCCGCGTGAAAGCGCCTGGTAATTGTCCGCCTCGCGAATCACTTCAAACATGCTCAGTCCAAGTTCAGCGGCAATTTCTGACGCATTCTGAATGGTACGGTCGCCAATGCCTCGCTTTGGCTCGTTGATGATGCGTTTGAGACGTATTTCGTCCGAAGGATTGGCTATCACGCAGAGATAAGCGAGCATATCCTTGATTTCCTTACGCTCATAGAAACGGTGTCCGCCGATGACACGGTAGGGGATTCCGGCTCGCATGAAGTAATTTTCGATTGAGTTGGACTGGGAGTTCATGCGGTACAGTACCGCGTGATCGCCGTAATGCATGCCGGAGGCAACATTGCCCTCGACAGTCTTGGTGATAAATGCGGCTTCATCGTATTCGTTCTGGGCCGTGTAATGGATGATCTTGTCGCCAGATCCGTTTGCTGTCCATAAATTCTTGCCCTTGCGCTCGGTGTTGTTCTGAATAACAGCGTTTGCCGCGTCAAGTACATTCTGTGTGGAGCGGTAGTTCTGTTCCAGACGAATGACCTCCGCGTCAGGGAATGTTTTTTCAAATGAAAGAATATTCTCTATTGTAGCACCGCGGAATTTATATATGCTCTGGTCATCATCGCCCACAACGCAAAGATTGCCGCTTTTTTGCGAGAGCAGTTTTGCAAATAGGTACTGTGCGTGGTTGGTGTCCTGATACTCGTCAATCATAATGTATTCAAAGCGGTTCTGATAATGTTCAAGAACATCGTCATTTTCCTGAAAGAGTCTGACAGTCTGAAAAAGCAGATCGTCAAAATCCATCGCATCAGCTTCCACCAGTCGCTTCTGATAGGTTGTATAGCACTCGGCAATCTTTTTGAGCCGGAAGTCGTTGCCCGACTTTGCTTCGAACTGACGCGGCGTGAGCATTTGCTCTTTTGCGCGGCTGATTTCAGACAAAATTGTCTTTACTGTCAGCACCTTATCGTCAATTCGCAGATAAGACATGACGTCTTTCATCATGCGCTTGCTGTCATCCGAGTCGTAGATGGTAAATTTGGGCGAGTAACCAAGGCGTTCTCCGTCGCGGCGAAGCATTTTGGCACAGGTGGAATGGAAGGTGGATGCCCATACCTCTCCCCCGCTTTCTCCCAGCATTGCCTCTAGTCGCTCCTTAAGCTCTCCGGCAGCCTTGTTGGTGAAGGTAATCGCCATGATCCGCCACGGCTTCGGAGGCCAATGTGATATCAGCTGAACGCTGCGTTGTCTGTCGGTTTCGGATTTTTCCGCGGGATTTCCCTTGGCAAATTCCTCCAGGAAAACCACCTCATCCTCGGTAAGCCCGGCGGGTAGTATCTCAGTGGTATATCCGTCGCCGTAACGAATGAGATTGGCTATTCTGTTGACCAGAACGGTGGTCTTTCCGCTTCCTGCTCCGGCAAGGATGAGCAAAGGTCCCTTTATCTTGAATACCGCAATACGCTGCATGTCGTTCATGCGGGAAAATTCCCGTTCGAGTATTTTTCTCTTGGCTGTCAAATATCTTTGTTTAAGATCCGGCATTTCATTTGCTCCTACAATTAAATTGATTGAAGTTAATTATAACACACAGGATTGTTTTTTACAAGTGTACAATTATACATATCCGCATTTGTTAATTTAAACAATCTGTTTTTATTGAATTACAAAATAATCATAAATTTTAAAAATCTATAAAAATATGCTTTACATTGTGACTTCCATTGTGTATTATAATATATGAGAATTGTACATA
>ONYN01000153.1 GCA_900322085.1 uncultured Eubacteriales bacterium
CCACGAACGGTTAAGATACCCTGCGCAACCTTCATACCGGTAATGTCTTCGGGAGAGGTCTCAAGACGTACAAGTACAACCTTCTCGCCTCTTGCAGCCCACTCTTCTGCATCTTCAGCGGAAAATACAATCTTACCGCATGCAGCACCCGGAGATGCGCCAAGGCCTTTTCCTGCAGGTGTTGCAGCCTTCAGAGCTGCTGCATCAAACTGAGGATGAAGTAAGGTATCTAAGTTTCTCGGATCGATCATTGCAACTGCTTCTTCTTCGGTTCTCATGCCTTCATCAACAAGGTCGCATGCAATCTTTAAAGCAGCCTGTGCGGTTCTCTTTCCGTTTCTGGTCTGTAACATGTAAAGTTTTCCGTGTTCTACGGTAAACTCCATATCCTGCATGTCTCTGTAGTGATCTTCCAGAGTCTTGCATACATTCTTGAATTGTTCGAATGCTTCAGGGAACTTCTGCTCCATCTCAGCTATCTTCATCGGAGTACGAACACCTGCAACAACGTCTTCACCCTGTGCATTGGTTAAGAACTCACCGAAGAGTCCCTTTTCACCGGTTGCCGGGTCACGTGTAAATGCAACACCGGTACCGCAATCATCACCCATGTTACCGAATGCCATGGACTGTACGTTTACAGCAGTTCCCCAGGAGTAAGGGATGTCATTGTCACGACGGTAAACGTTTGCACGCGGGTTATCCCAGGAACGGAATACAGCTTTGATTGCTCCGTAAAGCTGTTCCTTCGGATCGGACGGGAAATCGGTTCCGATTTTTGCCTTGTACTCTGCCTTGAACTGGTTTGCAAGTTCCTTTAAGTCATCAGCGGTAAGCTCAACGTCCTGTTTAACGCCCTTCTCCGCTTTCATTTTATCGATTAACTCTTCGAAATACTTCTTTCCGACTTCCATAACAACGTCGGAATACATCTGAATGAATCTTCTGTAGCAGTCCCATGCCCAGCGGGGATTGCCGGACTGCTCAGCGATTGTCTCGACAACCTCTTCGTTAAGACCGAGGTTGAGGATGGTGTCCATCATACCGGGCATGGAAGCTCTTGCGCCGGAACGGACGGAAACGAGAAGGGGATTGGTCTTATCGCCGAACTTCTTGCCGGTGATTTCTTCCATCTTAACGATGTACTCGTTGATCTGACCCATAATCTCGTCGTTGATCTTTTTGCCGTCCTCATAATACTGAGTGCAGGCTTCGGTAGTGATGGTGAAGCCCTGCGGAACCGGCAGACCGATGTTGGTCATCTCAGCCAGGTTAGCGCCCTTGCCGCCGAGAAGCTCGCGCATGTTCGCGTTGCCTTCGCTGAAAAGATAAACCCATTTTCTCATGTGTTTAAAACCTCCTAGAAATTAATGCTAATTTCTTATTTAGCTGAGTACGCCCATTGCGAACCAAATGTTCGCAACTCGTACAGTGCTTTGTATATGATAACACATACTTCATATAAAATCCAGTACTTTTACAATTTTTTCAAATTTTTTTTGAAAAAAATTTTCCCTTGTCCTCAATCAAAAAATATAATATTCATTGTCTTTTTGTGTTTGTTTTGTATAAACTGTAGAAGTGGTTCCGATCGAACAAAAAATGCAAAAATTGACTTGAAAAAAAGATGTAAAAATGTAATAATAATTATATGTTTGTTACTAATTCAGGCAAGCAACCAAACAACTGTATAAAAAATAAGGAGCTGAATGTAACTATGTTTTCGGTTTCCAATAAGGATTTAGGTGAATTCTCTGAGCCTATCCGTTCCGGAAGTGTATGTGCCATTGTACTCGCCGCCGGCGAAGGCAAGCGCATGAAATCCAAAAAGCCCAAGGCTATGATGGAAGTCCTTTTCAAGCCGATGCTGGGCTGGGTGATCGACTCTGTACGTGAAGCCGGGGTCAACGACATATGTGTTGTAACAGGTCATCTCGAAGAGGTAATTAAGGAATACCTCGCCAAGACATACACCGGCAGCGCTTCCTGTTCGACGGTCACTCAGACCGAACGAAAGGGCACGGGCCATGCCGTTATGATGGCTAAGGAGTTTCTTAATGCCCACAAAGGCGGCAGTGTGCTGATTCTCAACGGAGACGCGCCATTCATGGACAGCAGAAACATTTCCAATTCCTTCTACTTCCACGAAGCCTGCAACAATTGCGTCACGGTCATCTCGGCCATGCTTGACGACCCCACCGGCTACGGAAGAATTCTTCGCGCGGCTGACGGAAGTCTTCTTTCCATTGTGGAGCACAAGGAAGCGACGCTTGAACAGCTCGCGGTCAAAGAGGTCAATTCCGGCGCCTATTGGTTCAACGTCGACGCGCTCCTTTCAGTGCTTGATACCGAACACATAACCCAGAGCAGCGTTACGGGCGAATATTACCTTCCCGACGCCGTAAAGCTTCTGGGTGACGCGGCAAACGCATTCACAGCGGACTCCGCGAGTGTTGTAATGGGTGCTAACGATCCTGTTCAGCTCAACGAACTCAACCGTATCGCACGTCAGTCCATCCTTGATCAGATGATAGCCGACGGCGTTTCCATTACATGCACTGACGGCGTTATCATCGGCCCCGATGTGACCGTCAGTCAGGGTACGGTCATTCTGCCCGGCACCATATTAAAAGGCAAGGTTTCAGTCGGTATTGATTGCACGATTGGTCCCAATACCCTGATTGAAAATTCCACGGTGCATGACCGCGTTATTATCAACGCAAGTCAGGTCAGACAAAGCGAAATATTCGACTCCACCGATATCGGTCCGTTCTCTCAGATCAGACCCAACTGCAAAATCGGACCCAAGGTACATATCGGTGACTTTGTGGAGGTCAAAAATTCCGTTCTGGATGAGGGGACAAAGGTGGCTCATCTCACCTATGTCGGTGACAGCGACGTCGGTAAACGCGTCAATTTCGGATGCGGCTGCGTAACAGTCAATTATGACGGACAGCATAAAGCCCGCTGTACCATAGGCGACGACTGCTTCATCGGCTGCAATACCAATCTTGTCGCTCCGGTAAACATCGGCGCGGGAGCTTACACTGCGGCCGGCTCCACCATCACCCACGACATTCCCTCCGACGCTCTCGGTATAGCGCGCGCCCGTCAGGTAGTCAAGGACGGCTGGGCTGCTGCCAAGCGCGGCGACAAAAAATAATACGCACGTAAGCCGGGCAAAAGGACAGATTTGTCCGCATGCAGAAACATACACACCATCTTATTCAGGAGGAAGTAAAAAATGATCATCAGCAACAAGGGTCTCCACGGTACCGAAATCAAAATCTTTTCATGTAATTCCAACATGAAGCTGGCACAGGACATCTGCGACAAGCTCGAGCAGCCTATGGGCAGAAGCGACGTAACCAAGTTCAGTGACGGTGAAATTTCGGTTTCTTTGAAGGAATCTGTACGCGGCAAGGACTGCTTTGTCATCCAGTCCACGAGCGATCCTGTCAACGACAATCTGATGGAAATGCTTATTATGATCGACGCACTCAAGAGGGCTTCGGCCAGCCGTATCACAGCTGTTATCCCCTATATGGGCTACGCCCGTCAGGACAGAAAAGCCAAGGCAAGAGATCCGATCTCCGCAAAACTCTGCGCAGACCTCATCACAACAGCCGGAGCCGACCGTGTGCTGACAATGGATCTTCACGCAGCCCAGATTCAGGGTTTCTTCAATATTCCTGTTGACCATCTTCTCGGCGCGCCGATCCTTGCCAAATACTTCAAGGAAAAGATAGGCGAAAAGAATGACGAATATATGTGCGTATCTCCCGACCTTGGTTCGGTCACCCGCGTCAGAAATTTCGCGCAGCGTCTTGACTGCCCCATTGCCATCATTGACAAACGCCGTCAGAAGGCAAACGTGAGCGAGGTTATGAACATTATCGGTGACGTCAGTGGCAAAAAGATTCTTCTCATAGACGACATGGTGGATACCGCCGGCACTATCTGCAACGCCGCTGAAGCACTTATGAAAAACGGCGCAAAAGAAGTTTCCGCTTGCGCTACCCATGCGGTTCTCAGCGGTCCCGCGCTCTCTCGCATCGAAGCAAGCCCCATCAAGGAATTTGTCTTCCTCGACACCATTCACCTCGGCAAGGAAAAAATGCTCGACAAGTTCACGATTCTCAGCACTGCTCCTTATTTTGCCGACGCTATCCGCAGAGTTTACACAGATGAACCTATCTCTCTTATTTTTGACTGATATTCTTTCCGGATTTTATCGTACATAATCAATATCCTGCAGGCAGGGCAATCTCCATACGGTGATTGTCCTGCCATTTGGGGTTATGTAACTATACTTAATGATCGGAGTGATAAGCTGATGTTCGGTATAAACCAACCCAAAAACATTGACTGGCTGGTGGTCGGTCTTGGAAATCCCGGCAAAAAATATGAAGGTACACGTCACAACGCGGGCTTTATGGCGGCTGACGCCCTGGCCAAGAAACTGAATATCACCGTAGACCGGCTCAAATTTCACGCCCTGATCGGAGACGGATTGTGCGGTGAAAAGCGCATTATTCTGGCGAAGCCTCAGACCTTTATGAATCTGTCGGGCCAGGCTGTCGATGAAATCATGCAGTTCTACAAAATACCGCCCGAACGTCTTCTGGTAATGTGTGACGACATTTCGCTTGACCCCGGCAGGCTGCGTATCCGCCGAAAGGGTTCGCACGGCGGTCAGAACGGCATGAGGAATATCATTGATATGGTGGAATCGAGCGATTTCTGCCGCATCAAGCTCGGCGTTGGCGCAAAGCCTCATCCCGACTATAGCCTTGCGGACTGGGTACTCAGCCATTTCACGGCGGGCGAACTGAAGGAAATGGAGCAGTCGGCCAAAAACGCCGCCGACGCCGCCGAACTGATTGTAAACGGAAATACAGACAAGGCGATGAACCTGTTTAATTCATAACAGAGGTGCTGATGATGAGCCAGGAAACCACCACTTCCAGCCAGAGAGAAAGATGGTTTGACATTGCAAGGGGCATCTGCTCGGTCATGGTGGTACTTGCCCATGTGCAGAATGTCCCCATGGTCTACTACATGTTTCTCTCCCCTTTTATGCTGCCCGTTTTTTTTGCCATTTCAGGCTATTTTTCCCGTTTAAAAGACGTCAGACTGATTGATTACCTATATTACAAAACACTTAAGTCTCTGTTTCTCAAGCTCATTTTCTCGGTAAGTCTGACAACCTTATCTCTTCAGGTTATATTCAACTTATTTGCTAAACCGGAAACCATTCCTGTCTGGCTGTGGAACACTCTTTCAACGGCATTTTTGAAGCCGCGCGCTATTTTTTTCTCTATAGTTGTACTTTGCTCTGTCTTTTTATTCGTAATTGATAAAATATGCATGGATAAACCTGTTCCCATGCTTATCGCAGGCGCCATATCCGCCGCTGTCGGATGGACGGTTTCAAAGCCTTGGGTGGTAAGACTCTGGAGCTGGGACACGGCTCTGGTTTGTGTGTTTTTCTTTATCATCGGTTATTGCGCGTCTAAATCCAAGTTTCTGACAAGCTTTCATTTTAAACCGATTCATACAATGATTACCGGAGCGGCCTACTTTGGCGCGGTTGCCGTTTCGGCTCTGATTTTCGGCGTTGACGGCACCGCCATCACCGTCGCGATCAACAAATGGGGCAATCCGATGATCTCAATGCCGCTGATGTTGCTTGGCACTTCTTTCATCGTCAGTCTTTCCAATACCATTGACGAAACTTCCGGAATCGCCAGACTTCTCAGCTACATAGGGAGACACGCTTTCACCTTCTTCATGTTCGGCGGTCCCATACTCGCCTATCTGTGGTACTTTCTCGGTCTTTTCCTCCATGCGTGCGGACGTCCTCTGCCTGATGAAACCTACTTGATCAGCCTCGTTTTCACTGCCATTGCCGTATCCATCACACTTGTTATCTGCCGGTTCTGCGACAGGTTTTTGCCGGTTGTCAACGGAGACTTCAGAATGCCGGACGCTTCCCCGCGTCCATATCCGAAGGTATGGATCACCGCCTGTGCCGCGGTGGTCATTGCAGGGACAGGGCTTTTCTGTCTTGCTCGGAACGGAATATGGATTCCCAACAATATCTACGCAAAGGATTATGAGATAAAAGGAGTCGACGTTTCGTCTTATCAGGGCGACATCGACTGGCCCAGGCTGGCTTCTCAGGATATTGACTTTGCATTTGTCAAGGCGACCGAAGGCAGCGGTCATGTTGATGCAAAATTTGAATATAACTGGAAAGGTGCCGCAGACGCGGGCCTTCGGGTGGGCGCCTACCATTTTTTCAGCTTTGACAGTTCCGGCGCCGACCAGGCAAAGAATTACATAAGTCATGTTCCTGTCAGCGACAGCTCCCTGCCGCCTGTTGTAGACGTGGAATTCTACGGAGACAAGGCCATTCATCCACCCGATGAGCAAAGTGTCCTGCGTGAACTGACTGCATTGCTTGACGCACTTGAAAAGCACTACGGAAAAAAACCGATCATTTACGCTCCTGACGACACTTTTAATATATACATTATCCAAAAATTGGAGCAGTATCCATTTTGGACCCGAAACATTGTCACCGACCCTAACAATACCATCTGGTCGTTCTGGCAGTACACCAGCCGCCAAAAGCTGGAGGGGTATGACGGAGCGGAAGAATTCATAGATATGAATGTATTTATCGGAAGTCCGGATGACTTTGCCGGACTGTGAGCAACCATCTACCCAAACTTACGAAACGGAGGAACTCCGATTAATGGACAATCTTCAATTTATCCCTAGCCTTCTCGACTCACTCGAAGATTACCGTAATCTTGTCGGCAGCATAAAGAATCACCGGCTTCCGGCTGCTGTCACAGGACTCGCATCCATCCACAAAAATCATTTCACCGCGGCGCTTTCCAAAGCTCTGGGGCGAAAAATACTCTACATTGCCTCCGATGAGGCGGAAGCCGTAAGACTTTGCGGCGATCTGAACAAAATGGGCTTAAGGGCCTTTTTCTGCCCCGCCCGCGATATTGAGCTTCGTCCGCTGGAAGGACGTTCTCACGATTACGAACACAGTCGCATCGAGACGCTCAGTCATATCATTAAGGAAGAATTCGACGTGGCGGTTGTCTGCGCAGACGGCGCCTCACAGCTCACCATCCCCCCCGAAGAGCTTCAGGAACGAATGATCACCATACAATCCGGGAGTGAAGTTTCGGTCGACTCATGCGTTGCCGCACTTGCGGCTGCCGGATACGAACGCTGCGACATGGTGGAGGGAACCGGACAATTTTCCCTCAGGGGCGGAATTCTCGACTTCTTTCCGCCTGATTCTCCCCACCCTGTCAGGGCTGATTTCTGGGGAGATACCGTCGATGCGCTGAACTATTTTGATATTGACAGTCAACGCAGCATTGAACCTGTAAATGAAATCCATCTGCTGCCTGCCGCCGAACTCATCATAACCGATCATGCCGCGCTTGCGGCCAAGGTGCGTACACTGGCAAAATCACTCAGAGGCAAGGCCGCTGCCGCCGCAAAGGAAAAGCTTCTGCGGGAAGCGGACGATCTGGAAGCGGGAATCAACTGCGGCTCTCCCGACCGTTATATTTCCATGCTGTGCAGCTACGAAGCAACTATTTTCGATTATATGCCCCCCAACAGCCTGATTATCGTCAGCGAACACATCGCCGTTCAGGAAAAGATGAAGAACAGCGAAGCTTTTATCAACGAAGAAATCAAGAATCTGCTCACCGACGGAATTCTCTGCAAAGGAATGGATAAATTTACCCTGACGTACGGAGAATTCACCTCAAAACTGGGCAAGGCTGTTTATCTTGAAACATTCACCCGCGGAGGATATGAATTCGACCTCAAAACACTGATTAATGTCAACGCGCGTCAGCATCCGGTCTGGAACGGCAAAACTTCCGACCTGACCGAAGAACTCAAGGCACTGCTCGACGGAGGCAATTCAATCATTCTGCTGGGCGGCACACAGCGTTCATGTGAAGGATTATACGAGGATCTGAAAAAGGCCGAAATTCCTGTCATTCAGGACAACTCCCCCAAAACGCCTCTTTTTAAAGGCGTCACCGTCGCGCAGGGAAATCTTTCGGGCAGTTTTGAATATTTCTCCATCGCAACGGTTGTTATCTCATGGGGCAGAACGATCAATCCCAACCCCGAAAAGCCAAAGACCAGACGCAACAAAAATTCACTCGACCTGCAAAATCTGAACGAGCTGACGCTCGGCGATTATGTGGTACATTCGTCATACGGCGTCGGAACATTCGGCGGCATTCAGAAAATTAAGACCGACGGCATTACCAAGGATTTCATCAAAATCAATTACGCCAAGAGCGATGTGCTGTATGTACCCATTACGCAGCTCGACATGGTCAGCAAGTATGTAGGCGGCAAGGAAGGCTCGGTTGTCAAGATCAACCGTCTCGGTTCGGACGAATGGACCAATCAGAAGCGCAGGGTTCAGAAGCACGTGGCGGATATCGCTGACAAGCTGGTTAAGATTTACGCCGAACGTATGAAGGCAAAAGGCTATGCCTTTGACGCCGACACCGAATGGCAAAGGGAATTTGAGGACAGATTTGAATTTCCTGAAACATTCGATCAGCTAAAAGCCGCCGAGGAAATCAAGCTTGACATGGAACGCCCGACTCCGATGGACCGTCTGCTGTGCGGCGACGTGGGCTTCGGAAAGACCGAGGTCGCCCTGCGCGCCGCCTTCAAGTGCATGATTGAGGGCCGTCAATGCGCTATTCTGGTGCCGACCACCATTCTTGCGTGGCAGCATTTTCAGACCGCCGCAAAGAGATTTGACTCCTATCCTTTCCGCATCGAACTTCTCTCCAGATTCCGCTCGCCAAAGCAGCAAACCGAAATACTCCGCAGACTCAAGCGCGGAGATATCGACCTGATCATCGGCACTCACAAGCTCATTCAGAAAAGCGTAGAATTCAATGATCTGGGACTTGCGATCATCGACGAGGAACAGCGGTTCGGTGTGGCTCAGAAGGAACGCTTCAAGGAAAAATATCCCGCGGTTGATATTCTGACCCTTTCCGCAACGCCTATTCCCCGCACACTCAATATGGCTATGAGCGGACTGCGCGATATTTCGTCGCTTGAAGAACCACCACAGGACAGACACCCTGTGCAGACGTACATCATTGATCACGACGAGGGCATGATAGCAGAAGCCATTCACAGAGAACTCCGCCGCGGGGGGCAGGTCTTCTACCTTCACAATAAGATTGAAGACATTGAGCGCACCGCCGAGAAGGTGGCGGCAATGGCTCCCGAAGCGCGTATTGTGGTAGGACACGGACAAATGCACGAGGATGCTCTCAGCGAGGTATGGCGCAAACTGCTTGACCATGAAGCGGATATTCTGGTCTGCACCACTATCATTGAAACCGGCGTCGACATTCCCAACTGCAACACCCTTATCATTGAAAACGCCTGCAATTTCGGACTTGCTCAGCTTCATCAGATCCGAGGACGCGTCGGTCGAAGCTCTCGCAGGGCGTATGCCTATCTGACGGTCCCGCCGTTCAAGTCGCTCACCGAAACGGCAAGCAAACGCCTTCAGGCCATACGCGAATTTACCGAATTCGGTTCCGGAATCAAAATAGCGACCCGAGACCTTCAGATTCGCGGGGCGGGAAACCTGCTCGGCAGCGATCAGTCCGGTCAGGTGGAAAGCGTAGGCTATGATATGTACATGAAGATGCTCAGTGCCGCCGTTCGTCAGGTAAAGGGCGAAGCGCCTACCGCTCAGGATGTGGAATGTCTGGTCGATATACGAATTGAAGCCCACATTCCCGAAACCTACATTGAATCCTCTCAGCTCCGTCTGGAGGTTTACCGCATGATTGCGTCCGTACGCAATGAGGAGGACGCTTCGGACGTGATTGATGAACTGATCGACCGTTTCGGCGAGCCCCCGAAGTCTGTGCTGGGACTTATCACCGTTTCCCAGCTTCGCAGCAGCGCCGCGGAGGCAGGTATCAGAGAAATCCGCCAGTCGGACGGCAAGTATCTGCTTTACAGTAATAAAATCGATCTCGAAATCTTCGCCAAGCTTTCGGAAAAGCTCCCACGGCGCGTTACAATTATTGACAAAACCCCTCCCTATATCGCTGTCAAAATGAATCCCGCAAAAAGTGCCGCCGAAAACATGGAGGAAATCCTCGGGGCGTTGCAATCTGAATCATTTTCATGAAAGGCTGGTAGATAAAAAAATGAAAACAAAAACCCGAAAGCACAAATCAAATCTGCTGCGAATCTCAACATTGTCTGCTCTGTTTGTCGTTGCGGCGGCGGCTGTTCTGGTTGCGGCGTCATGCGGGCATTCCGGTGTTAATGCCGATCTGGCGTCCGTATCATCCTCCGATGTATCCGCGCCTGAAATACCGGAGGATGTTTCACTGAGCGATCTTTCAATTGAAATCGGAAAGGGTATCACACGAAGCCTTGAAGCATCAGGTGGGAAGAACATCACATGGAAATCCTCCGATGACTCAATTGCTTCCGTGACGTCTGACGGAGCTGTAACAGGTATCGACTTGGGCGAATGTGACCTGATCGCTCAGAATGAATTCGGAAATAGTGCAAAGTGTCATGTTGTTGTCAAAAAAACGGTTTATTTGACGATAGATGACGGACCGCTGGCCTATTCAGATAAGATTCTGAATAAACTTAAGAACCATCATGTAAAAGCTACATTTTTTGTTGTTAAAACACGCAGAATCGAAAATGTGAAAAGAATGAATGACGAGGGGCATCTTGTCGCTCTGCATACCTACAGCCATAAGTTTGAAACATGCTATCGCTCCGACAAAAGCTATTTCGCTGATTTGCAGAAGTTATCCGACATTGTCGAAGAATACACAGGCAAACGCACCAATATCATTAGATTTCCGGGCGGCACAAGCAATCAGAAGGCATATATTCTCAATATGAGACGAATGATCAGCGGGCTTGACGATCTGGGATACAGAGCATTCGACTGGACCTGTTCGTCAGGCGACGCTTCCTATCCCCCCATTACATATATGCAGTCGGCATGGAATGTACTCGGAAGCTGTTATAAAGATGTTGAAATTGTATTGATGCACGACAGGTCAATGACCCCCAAGGCGCTTGACATCATTATTCCTGAGCTTAAAGAAAGAGGATATGTCTTTGAAACGCTCGATCATTATCCTGAAAAATCGTTTCGTTATCCATCTGTTTATGAAAAGTATAACGGGGACAAAACGGTTCCCTGTGAAGAATTGAAACTGAACAGTGAAACGTGTGAACTCAAAATCGGCAAGACACTGACATTGACTGCCAAAATGACTCCCGCACAGTCCACCGATTACGTAAGGTTTGTTGCGGAAGACCCTTCTGTTGCCTCCGTGACGCTTGAGGGCATTGTCACAGGATTGAGCAAAGGAACCACCGAGATAAAGGCAATTGCCAGCAGTGGAAAACAGGCGGTTTGCTCCGTTTCCGTCATTGACCCGGAAGAGAACAATCCATAATTTCCCATTGAGAAGCAGCATAATTAAAACGCAAGGTCAGATTTTTTTAATCCGGCCTTGCGTTTTATTTTTTGTTTTCTTCAGACAACAGATTTATTTGCTCTTTTTCAGATGTTCCACCGCTTTTGTGATGTTGACATAATCGGGCTTATCTTGCAATCCGGTACCAACATTAAGGCCCAATTGACTGAGGCTTCCGCGGTGATTGTCGTGTACAATGAAACCGACATGCAGCGTACGGGTCTGTCCCTTTTCGAGCGTGAATGTGTCGTTTCTGCCGGCGGAGACAAGATCATTTTCCAAAATATAAGCGGTTGGAACAAGATATGTTGTATCCGTCACATAGCAGTTTTCACTGTAATTGAAATAACTGTAGTTACAATAAACTCTTGCATGAAAGAAATTCTCATAAAATGTGCTAAGACTTGCATCCACATTTGTCATTTCAATCTCATATTCCACAAGGTAGAATCCGTCGTTCATACTGCCGCTCTTGATATTACAGGCATCTGAAAAGCCCTTGCCGTACAATACGCCTTTGTCATCGTAATAAAGGAACTTGCCATCTTCAATGGCGAGCTTAAGAATGTCCTTGCGACTGGCTCCGGCTGCATATAGATTATCATAGACATTGATGTTCTTTACACGATACCGAACCGATCCCGCAGGAATCTCTTCCTCAACAAATCCCTTTTTCGGATCGGAATATGCCTTGAATTCGGTCACTTGAACGGTCTTTTCATCCTTGGGAACCGTGACAGGATATGTGGCGGAATGCTCCTCCTTCTCAGAAGGAAGAATCTCCAGAGGCTTTACCTCCGGAACAGGAGCTTTGATCAATTCGTAGCCATAAAGTGATATTGACTCGATATTTGTGACGTCTATCTCCTCGTCAAATGTGCAGTAAACGCCGCTGTATAGTTCAAAGTCCTTGCCGAGCAAATCCTGCGTTTCAAATGGATTGCCACCCACCCGTATTCCGTCCTTATCAGTGTAGACCTTGCCGCTTTTCATGGTGATTGCCAGCGCGGGCATATCGGACTTCAGCTCAGTGCGCAATTGCCTGCCCGGCATAATCAGCATATACCAGGGGTTTATATATACATCCGGATCATCTGTTTTTTCCAAATCATCAGGGTAGGAGAAAATATTCCCGGGGAGATTATAAACCGTCGGATCGCAAAGCGTAGCATCAAATTCAAATTGAAAACTACATGCGTAAG
>ONYN01000251.1 GCA_900322085.1 uncultured Eubacteriales bacterium
GAGCGTGGGAGTCCAGGGGGAACTTGTTCCTCCTGGCCCGTCCAGGGCGGAGCCTTGGCGGGGGAGTGGGGGCAGAGCCACCACGAGTGAGGCTTTAGCCGAACGAGCGAAACGCGCTTGGATTTAAAACGGGGTTGGGCGAATACAAATAAGATGACAAATCATAGTCTACCTTTCCCAAAAACGGAGAAAAAGCTTATGAATCCAAAACCGCAAAGCCCCAATTTATGCTACTTTTCAAATTTTACAATCGGCTAATGATTTATGCAAAAAGGAGGTGAAAATCAATGTTAGACAACATGGAAACATACAATGTATATGATATGTCCAAAACTGACCTCAGCACAATGAGCGTCGGAACGATCATTGTGGCAGTTCTTTTGATAGTCGCTATGTGGAAAATATTTACCAAGGCTGGAGAAGGCGGCTGGAAGTCAATTATTCCTATCTACAATATCATTACACTGTGTAAGATCGCCGACGGCAGCGGTTGGAAGGTGCTTTTGTTCCTCATTCCGATTGTAAATGTCATCTATTACATTATCCTGATGTTCAGATTGTCCAAGTCATTTGGTAAGGGTGTGCTTTTCTGTCTGGGACTTTTGTTCCTCCCGAATATCTTTACACTTATTCTCGGCTTTGGCAGCGCTCAGTATGGCGGTCCTAGGGGCAATGCTAACTGATTCTATCAAAAAAATATCCGGCTGTAACAGATTTTTGAGGTTCGGTCGGATATTTTATTATACATTTTTTTATTACGAGACCGTCACGAAAAAAATAATAGCCTTTTTTATTAAAAAATTGAAAAACAGCTTGAAAAGTATTATAGGTTTATGATAAAATGAAAAGAGGATATTTTTTGATTAAACTGACTGCATCACCGGTGATTTCTTATGCTGAATGACTTTTTAGAGATACTCAATCGCCTTATCACATACTTTTCCATTTTTGATTTGTTGGATATAATCATTGTGTCGTTTCTTGTTTATTACCTGATTGTTTTTATACGAGACACACGTATTCAGCAATTGATGAAGGGCATATTGGTGATTTTTGTCGCCTATTTGCTTGCGTCATGGCTCAAGCTCAATACGCTGCTTTACATAATTGATATTATTGTCAATAACGGTATCCTGGCTGTCATCATTGTATTCCAACCCGAGCTTCGCAGCTTTTTGGAGCATATGGGAAGAAGCAAGTTTTCGGTGGGCAGTCTGTTTGGTGAAGAGGATGATCCTCACGAAGCACAGCTGAACGCGATCAACGGCGTAGGCGAGGCGTTCCGCACGCTGCAAAAGCAGAAAATGGGCGCGCTTGTGGTATTTGAGCAGGAGGATATGCTCAACGACATTGCCGCAACGGGAACGCAGGTTGACGCGATTCCCAATGCCGGCGTAATTGCCAATATTTTTTTCAACAAAGCGCCGCTTCACGACGGAGCGGTGATCATCCGTGAGGGGCGTGTTCATTCGGCGGGCTGCATTTTGCCGCTGACAAAAAGCACAAACATCTCCATGGAGCTTGGAACACGTCATCGCGCGGCCATCGGCATGAGCGAGAATTCCGACGCGGTTGTAGTCGTTCTTTCCGAGGAGACAGGACAGCTCTCAATTGCGACAGGCGGCAAGCTGCGTCGTTTTGATACCGTTACGGAATTCACATCAGAGCTTATGCAGGTGCTTCTCCCGAGCAGCAGCGATGAGGAGAATGCCAACAGACGCCCGATTCTTTCAGTGATAAAGAATAAGATATCACGGAAACTGTCAGAAAAAAAGTCCGACAGTAAATAATCACATTGCAGCAACAGTCTTCCCGTATGACAAAAGGAATGATATCAATGGCAAATGAAAAAAAAGGCGGTAGAAAGTTGATTTCCTCCGTGTACAGAAAAATTCGCGGCTTTATCAATCGTCCGTGGTTTTACAATAAAAAATTCCTTGTTACGCTTTCGGTGGCATGCTCGGTAGTAATGTGGGCGACTCTTGCTACAAACATCAGTCCGGTGGAAACCAAGACAATATCCTCTGTTCCGATTACCATCAATGTGGATACCATCAAGGAAAATTTCGGACTGGATTTTGTCGAGATCATCAGCCCGGAGTCCCTTAAAAAACTGGAATTGGATGTGAAGGTGAGCGGACGCAAATATTTGCTCACACAGCTTAGCGCCGATGATTTTTCGGCAGTCGCGTCAGCCAACAAAAGCATCTCAAAGCCTGGTTCATATGATTTTACGTTGCTGGTAACATGCAAAAATCCGCTTCTGGACGTAAAAATTGAGCAGAATTCACAGCAGATATACGTTAAGTTTGACAGATTCATCGAGAGAGAGTTTTCCGTTTCAAATGTCATGGCGGTTGGTGCCACCATTCCCAATGATTCCAATCTGACAATGGGGACGCCATACACCAATGTTTCAACCGTCAGCGTCAGCGGACCGGAAACCGAGGTAAATCAGATTGAGAGTGTTGTGGTCAGCGCGGATATCAATAAGGAACTTACTGACGGCGAGACATTTGACGGCAGCATCTTATTTCTGAATGACAATGGAGATCAACTGTCATTGAATCACTTGACTGTTTCCACTGACATTACGGAGTCGGTGTCTGTCACCATTCCAATCCGTACTGCAAAGGAGTTCAAGGTTGGCGTCACATTCAAAAATACCCCTTCCAATTTTGACGCGTCAAAGCTTCCCATAGCCATTTCACCCAGTACGCTGACAATCATGGGTTCGCCTGACGCTATCAATCATCTGAAAGAAACCTATACTGCGGGGGAAATAGATCTGTCCAAGCTGCGAAAGGGGCCAAACAGCTATGAATTTGCCCTTTCACTGAGTACGGGTCTTGAGACGTCAGACAATGTGGGGAAAATTACGGTGGATATTGATCTGTCGAAATACAAGGTGGAGACATTTGATGTGAATTCATCCCATTCCAAATTTGATATTATCAATTATACCGGTACGCGAAAGGTCAGCTTCAATACAAAATCTTTGAGCAATATACGTATTATAGGCCCGACATATGTCGTGGAAAAACTCAGCAGTAAAGATATCATCATTGAGGCCGATATGAAGGGAATGGAGACTGTTACGGGCAAATGTACGGTTAACGCCATTGTTTCGGTCAGGAATCGTTCCAATTGCTGGGCTATAGGCAGCTATGAAGTGGAAGTCAATATTGGCTGATCTCTTGGTGGGTCTGTTGATATAACCAAAAAAACTTCAATATACCGATCATCCTGGGAAAAGGAAAACGGTATATTGAAGTTTTTTTACTGTGCGTTACGCGTTTGGTTGTGGTGATTTAAGGTATATCTCCATTTGAATATAGCCGCGCCGATTATCAGAATATATCCGCAGAAGCTGAAGATGTCGGGAACCTGTCCCCACATGAAAAAACCAAGTGACGCAGTGAAAATGATCTGCGAGTAATCAAAGACAGAAATTTCTCTTGCCGGTGCCTGCGTGTAGGCCGCCGTGATGAATATTTGCCCTCCGGCCGCGCTGCATCCTGCCAGCAGCAGACAGGCCAGTTCTCCGGTGGTCATGGGTGTATAATCGTATATAAGGAACGGAAGGGAGCAAAGACAGGAAAATCCCGAAAAAAAGGCGATGATCACAGCACCCTTTACCCCATGAGTTCCCAGTTTCCGTACGCACGCGTAAGCAAGTCCCGCAGCCATTCCGCTTGCAAATCCGAATAGAGCGTAGAGCGAATCCATGGTAAATGAAGGCTTGATAACGAGCAGCGCACCGGCAAATGCCGTTCCCAGAGTAAGCCATTCGACAGTGCTGACCCGTTCCTTAAGCAGGAATATGGAAAAGATGACCGCAAAAAACGGGGAGAGCTTGTTGAGGATGGACGCGTCGGCGAGATTCAGATGACCGACGGCGCTGAAATTCCCGAATATCCCAAGCGTTCCGGCAATCGCTCTGATGAGAAGATACCGCATATTGCCCTTTCCGACGCGTATAGGCTGTCGTTCCTTCACAAGCAGAGCAACTGCGACAATTAATGCCACAATATTTCGGAAAAAGCTCTTTTGCACCACAGGAATTCCGTTCCCCGAAAGTCTGACGAAAAAGCTCATCAAAGCAAAGAAAAAAGCCGATAAAATAATGTAGGCGATAGCCTTGTTTTTTTGTTTCATTTCAGATTAACTCCTAAGAGCCTGTTCAGC
>ONYN01000155.1 GCA_900322085.1 uncultured Eubacteriales bacterium
AGGGGCATTCGTTTGATAAAAAGAGCGGTTGCGAATGTGTAGAAAACAGACAGCAGCAGTGAAACCTGGAAAGTTTTGATTAATTCCGTGTATCCGGCAAAGCGCCATACGCTTCTGTAAAGCTTAAAAAACCACAGGACTCCGACACAAACGAAAGAATAAGCTGTAATTGAGTATTCATATGGAATCAGAAATTTAGACGGAATCTGCGAAAAAACAAAATCAAATCGCCCCCACAGCGCCAGAAAATACGCCGCGTGTACCGCCACTAAATCATACAGAACAAGCAGTACCAGCACGGACTGCCAATGCTCAAACAGCCTTTTTCGCCGGCTTGGTTTAACCGCGTTATCCTTATTTTTGTTGTCTGTTGTTTGCAATCAAATTCCCCCATGCAATTACATCAGTTTATCAATCTAAATTAGTCAGCGTAAGTTGCGGCCGAAGACGCAATTATAATGCATATTGCAGCCTGCTGTGCGGCAGCCATTGCCAGTGCGGAAGCCGTTGCCACGGTCTGCGCATTTTGAGCTGTATCGTAAAGATCCGCAGTCAGCATGGTTGCGTGCATGAGACGCGTCTTTTTGTCTATGCCCAAAATGCCGTATCCCTTTTGCTTTGAAAGAAAATCGTCAATCTGCAAAATAATATCGCGCAGTTTCTCATTGTCATCATCAAGGATGGATACGGCCGCGAGGGTGGCAAGCTCAGTATAAACTCCGTACTTCTTGCCGGCGTCCTTTAGCATGTCATACAAATCAATCATGTGCTCAACTTTTTCCCGGGCTGACCCATTGGTAAGGGACAAAATATGTGACACAGTCTGTATGCTGCTCTTGTTTGAGAATTTTATTCTGAGAAGTTCGTAACATTTTTCCATATCGTCAATAAGCTCAGTATTGTTCTTTTCAGAAAGAGCCAGCAGTCCGGCAAGGACGCTGTCCTTATCGTTTGTCAGGAACGGATGCTTTTCCTTCATCAGATTGTATATTTCTTTACCTCTGGCAACAACACTCTCGACGTTTTCTTCTTTAACGATGTCCGAAAGCATAATAGCCAGAAGTGCCGAGAACTCCGAACGGTCAAATTGTTTTTTGGTTAAAGCATAAAATCTTGCCACCTTGTCAAATGCCGCTTTAGGATCTTCCTTCATAGAGAGATTAGCGGCAAACGGAGCGGAAACATTTCCTTTGAGATAGGATAATACACCTGCGTTTTTGCTGATAATTTTCTTACACTCTTTAAGTTTGGCTTCGTCCGCTTTGACACCGTGGGATGTCAGGGCATTTGACGCAATCGGATAAATATATGTGCTCTCTAAACTGAATACCTTTTTGATTACATCTCTGTTATCTATGAAGTTTTGACATAACGCTGTAATTTTTTCTTCCATAACGCATTGACTCCTTCATTGTTTATTTACGGTAAAGATAATAGCACATCTGTTACGTATTTTCAAGAGTAAAAAATGTACATAAATGATAATGCAACAATGATAAAATAGTTAATTCGACAACAATCACACTGGATGTCCGAAACAAAACATGGAAACAGCCTCCAGAAGCCCAACAGTAATTATGGCTAGCTTGCCCGGAAGCTGAGGCTTATTTATATAAATCGGGGTTAAGAATCCAATGCCTACCAGAAGAGTCGCTGCCTGATAAATAAGAGTATTGACAATTACTCCGTTGACATTAAGCATAAATATGACAGGCAGGACAAGCGCAATGGTAGTGACAGGAACTCCCAGGTAGGTTTTGCGATGACAGGATTCTTCCTTTTGACGGTTTTCTTCCAATACATTAAAATAGGCAAGTCGTATGACTGCGGCCAGTGTGATGAAAATTGCCGAAAAACCGGCGAAAAGCTTATTATCAGACAGTGAATAACCGATAACACCGGGCAAAACGCCGAAGCCAATCAAATCGCACAGTGAATCTATCTGTATCCCGAATCGTTTCTGATTATCGTCTCGCTGTTTGGTTGAAGCGATGGCGCCGTCGAACATATCGCATAGTCCCGCAAACATAAGGCACCATACTGAAAGCCAGCTTTTGCCATCTATTGCCAAAAATAACCCCACACAGGCCGATACCATTCCAAGATATGTAAGCAGCACGGTGTAATTATAATATCCGATAATCCTACGATTCATTTTCAACACTCCGATTTGATTGACATAAAACTGATAATGTCATTGACTTTTGCTATAATTAATTGTATAATACTTTAGACACATTATACACCAAATAAAATTATATGTCAATGTATTGTTTTCATCTATTTATCACAATGATTAGTCAACATTAGTAGTACACCCAAACTTATGCATCCTAAGGAATTGGAGATACGTCAGCAGGCTCTAAGGGAATTCATTCATGATTTGAGGTTGAGAAATTAGCAATGGAAAAGGGAAAAATGATAAATGAAAAATTCAAAAAAATATTCTGGTCTGTTTTTTCCACTCTGTTTGCTGTGCTTACATTGTGGATTCTGTTAAAGCAAAACGAAAATGTTTCTTTGGGAGATATTGCTCGCACAGCAGCGACCGCAAATCACTTCTGGTTAATTTCGGCTGCCGTCAGTTCATTGTTATTTATCCTGTTTGAAGGCTTTGCTGTTTGTTCCATTCTTAAAGGCGCAGGTTTTAAGCGCAATAAAACAAGCGGAATTCTTTACGCAACGGCAGATATTTACTTTTCGGCCATCACTCCTTCCGCTACTGGTGGCCAGCCCGCAAGTGCGTATTTTATGATGAAGGATGGAATCCCCGGCGGAGTGACAACTGCGGTTCTGCTGCTGAATCTTATGATGTATACGCTGTCTATTGTTGCGTTGGGAGCATTGTCTGTGTTAATCTGCCCGGGAGCGTTTATGACTTTTAATTTGCCGTCAAAGATTCTAATTGCGGCCGGAACTGTAGCTCAGCTTGCACTTGCAGCTTTTTTTATGGTCATTCTTAAAAAAGGCAGCTTTATTTTCAACTTGCTTAAAAAAGCGGTATACAGTCTGGGCAGAAAAAAATTGCTGCGCCATCCTGAGAAAAAAATAGCTAAGATTAATAAAGCGAAATCTGACTATTTCTCATGTTCACAGCTTTTTTCAGGGAACTATCCCCTGTTATTCAGAGCATTCATGTGGAATTTTTTTCAGCGTACAGCTCAGATATTAGTACCGTCATTGTTGTATATGTCACTTGGAGGCAACGCTGAAAACGGTTTCAGACTTTTTTCCAGGCAATGTTTGATAACGATTGGTTACAATTTCATTCCGCTTCCGGGAGCAATGGGAGTGGCGGATTATTTGATGCTGAACGGTTTTTCGGATATTACGGGTCGTAATATGGCATTTCACCTCGAAATGCTGAGCAGAGGACTTACATTTTATTTATGCGTTTCGTTAAGCGGTCTGATAACACTGGTAGGCTATCTAATAGTAAGGAGGAAATTTCAGTATGCAAAGGCTGAAAAGTTGTCTGCTTAAATTGGCTCCCACATATGGATGGGCGGCGTTATTTGTCATCATTGCAGTGAATTGTGTTGTTTATTACGGAAGCAGAATTTTCACAAGATCAATGTATCATTATAATCTCACCTCAAGAATCGACGAAATAATCCCATTTGTTCCCGCCTTTATTATGGTGTATATTGTGGTGGCTTATCTGCAATGGGGATTCGGCTATTTTCTTTCAGCGCGTGAAGACGAAAAAACTGTCGCTTTTATTTTTTTATCCGAAATAGCAGCCAAGTTGCTTTGCCTTTTGATTTTCTTTTTAATTCCTACAACCATGATCAGAGCGGAAATCAACGGAACAGGAGTATTTGAACGATTGGTCGGTTTAGTCTATTTATCTGACTCGCCGGACAACCTGCTTCCTTCTATACATTGCCTGGAAAGCTATCTGCTGTGGCGAACCATGTCTTTGCTGAAAAGAGCTCCGGCTTGGTATAAAAAAATCACCCCCGTTATTTCTCTTTTGGTTTTTATCTCTGTACTGCTGGTTAAGCAGCATGTGATTGTGGATATTGTTGGTGCCATAGCCGTTACGGAAATCGGAATGCTCTTTGCAAAGATGATGTTGTCATTATTTCACAAAAGTAAAATGAACAAATGCATGACAACCATCGAATAAGAATATTGCCGTAGTCTGCTGGTTTTTACTTGAATGGCAGACTACGGCAATTGAATTATCTATTGAGGATTTTTAAGACGTTATAATTAGGTTCGTAATTCTTTAACGATTTGGTTACAAGATCAAAGTTAGGCTTTCTGAAGGAAGTATTGTGACAATCTGTGCCAAACACTATTGGATAATCGTCCTTAATAAGTGGCTTGATTAGTTTTTTTGTTTTAAGCCTTCCAAAGGCAGAGCTGTTGAATTGAAAAATTGCATCGGGAATATTAAGAATATCGTTGTAATCACTCGATGAGAAGATATCAACGTATCGATCAAGATGAGCAATGATAATCTGCATTTTAGTCTTGTAAGCGATTTCTTCAATTTCTTCGCTCATCCATTTATGATATCGGTCGTAAGGCAGTTCAATGAGAAGGGTATTCATTCGCGGGTTTCCGAGCATGCCAATACCTTCCATATCGCAGAGATTATGCTCGAGTGCAATTTCAGCCGCAAGCATGATTTCAGGCATTTTTTCAAACGCGCCGCATTCGAGAATCATTTTATACGCAGCATCTCGCCTTTTAAGAAACTGCTCAACGCTCATTTCGTGTTTTCTGTAATGCGGTGTAGCGACAATATTTTGAATTCCCTGCGCCATCTGCATCTTGATCATGTTAACGCTCTCGTTAATATTTTCAGCTCCGTCATCTATTCCAGGAAGGATATGACAGTGAAAATCAGTTTCAAAAAAATTCATACATTTTCCCCTCGCAATTAAGCCACACACCACCGGGACGCTGATGTGTGGCTGATTTTTTATAAATAATTATGAATGATCACCCGTGTCATTCTTGGTAAGATCCCATAAAATAGATTCAGGTTCCGGTAATGATTCGGAATACAAATCAGCGGAATCATCTGCTTCTATGCTATTCTGTTGTTCGTTATTCAAACTGCTGGGTGATTTACGTTTTTGTTTTTTGCGTTTTTTTCTGCTTTCACCATATCCGTAACCATATCCATATCCATATCCATATCCGTAACCGTAATGTCCGTAATGACCATAATGACCGTAACTGTCATCCCCGGAATTAGCGTCAGTTATAATGAAGCCGAGGATATTTGCCTTGGCAATTTTAATCGAATTGATAGCACGATCAAGTTCGGGATATCTTGTTTTGTTCTCTCTGGCGGTGATAATGATACCGGAAGACATTGAAGCAAGCGTCAGTGAATCGGAAACCAAATTAATTGGTGATGTGTCAATAAATACAAAATCGTAATTTTGAGACTGCGTCTTGATAAAATCAATCATGTAGTTTGATCCTAACAGTTCTGCCGGACTGGGAGTAGAAGGTCCCGCAGAAATAAAGTCTACCCCAGGACGAACGTCTCTTACAACAGAATCGTCAAAGCTCTGAAATCCCATAAGAACACGGGAAAGACCGCGTTTATTGCCTACCTTGAAATACCTGTATATTGACGGATTGCGCAAGTCCGCATCAACAAGCAGAACCTTTGCACCCATCTGAGCCATTGAAATGGCTAGGTTAATCGTTGTAGTGGTTTTAAGATCGTTTGCCGTGGGACTTGTAATTACATAAACACCGTCATCATCCATAGTGGAAATGCGGAACATCATGTTTGTCCTGATGGAAGTGTATGCAGAATTGATTGGGAACGGCGTGTTCTGACCAAGAATTGTTGCGGTAGTAATGATCTTTTCGTTGTCGATATTTCGCTTTTTCAGCTTATTATTGAGATTGACGTCTTTTTTGGAAATACCAAGGACTTTGGAAAACTTGAAGAAATCCGGTACGGCGCCGAGTACAGGAATATTATATCTCTCAGTCAATGATTTTTCGTCGCTGACTGTTACTTTTGTAGCAAGGCGCAGCATGTAAATGATGGCAAGAATTACAAAGAATACAAATCCAAAAAGAACTGTAAATTTCGGAACACTTGGAAAGCTCTGAAATTTGGGCAATTTCGGATGACTCAATATAGTGACAGAACCGGAACCAACAATATCCTCCAATGATTTTGAAGCAATATCAGAGTAAACATCACAGATTTTTAAAGAAAGCTCCGGAGATTCTGTTTCAACGGTAATTCTCAGAACTTCTGTCTTATTGACCGATGAGAATTCAAGATAGCTTAGCAGTTGAGCTTCATCCAGATGATATTCATTAAGCTTTTTGAGTACCTCATCGGTAATGGAATTGGTCTGGAGCATGACAATATATGTATCGACAAGCTTCTGAGACGCGTTAATATCATTGATATTTACATTGCTTGAGTCAATCGTATTTTTATTGGTAACATATAGTTCGGCAATGGATGTGTATTTAGGCGTTAACAGGAACGAAGAAATCAAAAAGCCTATTATACCGCCTAAAATTCCCATTGCCACAAGTGACTTCCAACGTCTGAGCAGATAACGCATGACTTTCAGAATATCTATATCAAAATTAAGATCCCTTTCGTCCTTTACCTGTGCGTTATCAGCATCGGAATTTTTTACTGATGCTTCAGATTGTATAGCATTACCCTTGACTGAATTAACAGCATCATATGCGGCCTTATAAACAACAGGAACTATCTGACTGACCAGAGTAGCGTAAACCTGTGAGATAAACTTGTAATTGCTGTTGTTTTTGCGACCTGCATTTGAATCGCCTTCGGTTGTCATCCCCAGTCGATCAGAAGAATCGTTTGAAAAGTACCCAGATTCATCGGGAAAAACAGAAAGACTTTGATCCGGTTTTACAGAAGCTTTGCTTTTCTGCGTTTTCTTCATCTTACGCTTTCTAAATGTCTCAAGGTAAACCGAATTGATTGAAAAATCATCCGAATGCTGGTGGTTATTATGTGATGTATCCAAGCCGATTCTCCTTCGTGAAAAAAATAGCTTATTTACTTATTATGATTAAGTGATATATTATCACTTAATCATTACAATCTGATTTATACAGCTTGCTGAATATTATAACAAAAAAATATATATATGTCAACATTTTAAATATTATCATTCAGGGTTTTTGAGCGAGTAAACAAAATGTTAATGACAACAAGCTGGAGATGTGGTATACTCACAAAGAGGTGAATATATCATGAAA
>ONYN01000156.1 GCA_900322085.1 uncultured Eubacteriales bacterium
AAATCCATGTGGAAAACTGCGGTTATTTTTCCGGCTAAGTGCGGTTCAAAATCCGTGCAGCTGCGGTTTTTGCGCCGGCATATACAGCAAGAACAAAAGAAAAACTGCCGGGAACGGCGGTCTACTTTTTCGTTTTCTCCAATTTACTCATATTGGAGTGTATTCTACTGGATTTATGTTCCTTTTGCAAACCGATGCTTTGGCCGTTACCTTTATCTGGCAGTTACGATTATTTGACGTGAAAAAACAACCAGAAATTTGTTTTTTCGAATCTCTGGTTGTTAAGTTTCTTTTAATTATTCTATTTTCCTCTTAATGAGACGTACATCAATCACTAAAAACAGACTGAGAGGATTTATATTTATAAAGGATTTATTTATCAAACGCCGGGTTGAAGGCGTAGAAATTCTTCACATCCAGCCGGTCGGTAGTCAGTCGAAGGGCTTCACCGAAACGCTGGTAATGCACAAGCTCCCTTGCGCGCAGGAATTTGATCGGATCGCGGACATCCGGATCATCACACATGCGCAGAATATTGTCGTAGGTGGTGCGTGCCTTCTGCTCTGCGGCTAGATTTTCATGCAAGTCCGTGATTGGATCTCCTTTGGACTGCATGGATGCAGCCGTCCACGGGAATCCGCTTGCCGCTGTGGGATAAATGCCTGTGGTGTGATCGACATAGTACGGAGCAAAACCGGAATTCATGATTTGTTCACGGCTGAGATTGCGGGTAAGCTGATGCACAATCGCCCCGATCATCTCAAGATGGCCCAGTTCTTCCGTACCTATAGAGGACACTCGATATGCCTTTTCGGATGAATTGCCGCCCGATTGCCTGCATTCCTTCACATTTGACATAAAGCGATGGCGCAATCACCCCGAAAAAGACGTGATACGGGTTGTTGAAAATTCGGACAACCCCATTGGCAAGAGATTTATGGTCAGGGTGTATGTGATGTGAGGAAGAACATCAATACTTGATTTTGCCCTCAGCCACAATCTTCATGCGTTCTCCGTAAGTCGATTTGCCATAGGCTTTGGCGGATTCCATCAGCTTATCCCTGTCAATAAATCCGTTGATAAATGCGATTTCCTCCGGTGCGGATATGGCGATTCCCTGGCGTGTTTGAATCATCTCAACAAAATTGGAAGCTTCAAGCAGAGAATGCATTGTTCCGGTATCGAACCAGGCAAAACCGCGGCCCAAAAGCTGCACATCAAGAAGTCCGTCGTTCAGATACATTTCGTTGAGTGTTGTAATTTCCAGCTCTCCACGGTCGGAGGGCTTCACCTGATTGGCCCGTTCACTGACACCTGCCGGATAGAAATACAATCCGGTCACAGCATAATTTGACTTCGGCACCTTCGGCTTTTCCTCAATGCTTGTGGCGTGACCTTCTTCATCGAATGTCACTACGCCAAATCTCTGGGGATCCGGGACATAATATCCGAATACCGTCGCTCTGCCTTTTTCCTCCGCATTGCTGACAGCCGCCTTGAGCATGGTTCTGAATCCATTGCCGTAGAAAATATTGTCTCCCAGAATCATCGCTCCGGCTTCTCCGCCGAGAAACTCCTCTCCCAGAATAAAAGCCTGTGCCAGACCGTCGGGACTCGGCTGAACTTTATAGGACAGGGAGATGCCAAATTGTGAGCCGTCGCCCAGCAGGGCTTCAAATCTTGGCGTGTCATTTGGGGTGCTGATAATGAGAATTTCTCTTATCCCGGCGAGCATAAGTGTGCTTAACGGATAATAAATCATCGGTTTGTCATAAATAGGAAGAAGCTGTTTACTTGTTACCTTTGTCAGCGGATACAGCCTTGTTCCCGAACCGCCTGCTAAAATAATGCCTTTCATTTTGTTACACTCCCGTCAGAATTTGAATGTATCCTTGATGCCGAGCCATTTCTGATCTTTTTCAGAAAGATTCAGTGGCGTATCGTCAATTGAATATCCCTCGGCGCTTGCCGTACCGTTGTAACTGCCTTGAAGTCTCGGCCAAACAATGCCGATGGCAGGGTCATTCCACGCCATTCCGCCTTCATCATTCGGATGATAGAAATCATCGCATTTGTAACAGAATTCGGCGATATCAGAAAGTACAAGGAATCCGTGCGCAAATCCCCTCGGAATGAGGAATTGCTTTTTGTTTTCCTCCGTCAGTAGTTCCCCGTGCCAATGTCCGTATGTAGCGGAGTCTTTTCTGAGATCGACCGCCACGTCAAATACTTCGCCCTTGATGACGCGAACAAGTTTGGTCTGCGGGTATTGCTTCTGAAAGTGTAGTCCTCTCAATACGCCCTTTGTGGACATCGACTGGTTGTCCTGTACAAATGTAATGTCAAAGCCGGCCTCTTCCATATCCCGCTGGCTGAATGTCTCCATAAAATATCCGCGGCTGTCGCCGTGAACGGCAGGTGTGATAAGGCACAACCCTTTGATTCCGTCAAGATCCTTTTCTACCACTATCTGACCCATCTTACAATGCTGCCTCCTTCAAATATCTGCTGACAGCGTCCTTCCAGTCAGGCAAAGGCTGGAATCCCGATTCCAGCAGCTTGGATTTATCCAGCCGGGAATTGGAAGGCCTCGCCGCCTTGCTCAAGCCGTATTCGACAGTGCTTACCGGGATTACTGTCGTACTAAGACCGTATTGCCTGTAAAACTCACAGCAGAAGTCGTACCATGAAATATATCCGCCTTCATTAGTGGCGTGATAATAACCGTACTTGTCGGTCTCGACCATATCGACAAGCAGCCTTGCCAGATCCAATGTGTATGTAGGAGTGCCGATCTGATCGTTGACGATACGTACCGTGTCATGTGTCTTGCCGACATTGATCATTGTCTTGATAAAATTCTTGCCGTTTAATCCGAATACCCACGCAATGCGGACAATGAAATACTTGTCCATCGTGTTGGCTACGGCCAATTCCCCGTCAAGTTTGCTCTTTCCGTAAACATTCAAGGGAGCATAACAGGTATCATCTGGCTTCCAAGGACGTTCACCCTTGCCGTCAAACACGTAATCAGTGGAAATATACAGCATTTTGGCATCAATCGCCTTTGCGGATTCAGCAATGTACTTGGTGCCGAGAAAGTTGATTTTCTCAACCTTATCCCGGTTTTCCCCATCCTCTGCCGCATCAACGGCAGTCCATGCAGCACAATGTATTATGGCATCGGGCTTTAATTCATAAATTATCTTCTTTACAGCCGCTTCATCAATAATATCCAGCGACACATACTGCGCCGTTGTCACTGCAGAACCGTCATCAATGCCGGCATACACCGGCGCAATATCCGAACCAATT